>JAFEEP010000447.1 GCA_018241045.1 Pseudomonadota bacterium
AGAGCAACGCCGCGCCAAGGGCGCCGGCGAAACCACCGAGCCGAGCGATGGCGAATTGCTACGCGAGGAGATGAACAGCGTTGGCCGTACCGGTAAGCTGGGCGAACAGATCCGCTGTGTCGTATCGGTCTCGATGCTGACCGAAGGCTGGGATGCCAACACCGTCACCCACATCCTCGGCGTTCGTGCATTTGGTACGCAGCTCCTGTGCGAACAGGTGGTCGGGCGCGGTCTTCGTCGTCTGTCCTATGACCTGAACGAGGAGGAGAAGTTCGAGGTCGAGTATGCCCAGGTTATGGGCATTCCCTTCGCCTTTACCGGCCCGGCGATCGCGTCTCCGCCGACCAAACCGAAAACCGCCACCCACGTCCATGCCGTGCGCGAGCGGGCCGAGCTGGAAATAATCTTCCCGCGCGTCGCCGGGTTCCGCGTCGATATGCCCGACGAAAAGCTGAGCGCGACCTTCACCGAGGATTCGCGCTTCGTGCTGGACCCGACCATCGTCGGCCCCTGCGAAGTGCTGATGCAAGGCATCGTTGGCGAGGCGATCACGCTTACCCCGGCGGTGCTGGCAGCCTACCGTCCATCGGAGATCAGCTTCAACCTCGCCAAGCACCTGCTTTATCGGCGGTTCCGGGATGAGGATGGCTTTCCGCGCCAGCATCTGTTCCCGCAAATCCAGCGCATCTGCCGCCGCTGGCTGGACGAGGGCTGGCTGGAACTGCGCGGCGGCGTGCAGCTTGGCGCCGTGCTCTATCTCGGCATTGCCGATACCATTGCCGAGATCATCGCCAACGCCATCATCCGGTCTGCCGGCGATGACCGTCAGCCCCGCGCCGTGCTGGACAGCTATGAGCCTCAGGGCTCGACCACCTCGGTCAACTTCCAGACTACCAAGGCGGTCTGGAAGACAGACGCTCGTCGGAGCCACATCAGCCACGTAACGCTCGACAGCGAGTGGGAGGGCGAGCTGGCCCGCGTGCTGGAGGCACACCCGAAGGTACTCAGCTATGCCAAGAACCAGGGCATGCAGTTCGAGGTGCCATACCGGATCGGGCGCAGCGTGCGGCGATATATCCCGGATTTCCTTGTGCGGCTCGATGTCGGCGGCGGCGAAGTGATCACGCTGGTGCTGGAGACCAAGGGCTTCCGGGGCCTTGATGCCCAGTTGAAGGCAGACACAATGCACACGCTGTGGGTGCCCGGCGTCAACGCGATCGGGACCTTCGGAAAATGGACCTTCGCAGAGTTCCGTGAGGTCTTTGCGATCCAGGAAGAATTCGGCCGACTGGTCGAGACGTTGACGAACAAGGAAGTTGCATAATGGCCCGCAAACCTACCGGCCCCAAGAATGTCGAGGCGCTGCGGCACGGCGATACGCGGATCAACATCCCGACCGCGGAAATGCAGAGCTTTTTCCAGCGCGAGGAAGATCATAGCCCGCGTCCGCCGACGGCATACCCTCGCGCACGTCCGCTGGAACAGGGCGAAGTGCGGCTGCGCGATGGCGACAAGGACCCGCAGATCGTCTGGAACGGCCTGAAGATCACCCTGTCCGATGCCCAGATCGAAAAGCTGACCGAGACCGGCAGCCTTGAGATCGGCGATGCCCAGCTCGTCTGGCGCGGCAAGGATGTGCAGGACTGGTCCGACCTGATCGTCAACACGCCGCCGCTATATATTCAGGAGAAGATCCACCCCAAGGCGATCATCGAAGACCTGAAGCGCCAGACCGCGAAGGCCGCTGCGGCCAGCACCAATGAGCCCGGCCTGTTCGGCGATCTGTTTGCCGATTTCAACGGCGTGCCCAAGGACGCGGCCAGCGATTTTTACCAGCACCCACAGCACTGGTCGAACCGGATGATCCTCGGCGACAGCCTGTCTGTCATGGCCAGCCTGGCCGAGCGCGAACGGTTGAAGGGCAAGGTCCAATGCATCTATTTCGACCCGCCCTACGGGATCAAGTTCAACAGCAACTGGCAGGTTTCCACGCAAAGCCGCGATGTGAAAGACGGTAAGCAGACCGACATCAGCCGGGAGCCGGAGCAGGTGAAAGCCTTCCGGGACACCTGGAAGGACGGCATCCACTCCTACCTGACCTACCTGCGCGACCGCCTCACAGTCATGCGCGACTTGTTGACCGAGAGTGGAAGCGTGTTTGTGCAGATAGGCGATGAGAACGTCCATCGCGTGCGGGCTGTACTGGATGAGGTTTTCGGCGAAGAAAATTTCGTTGTTGAGATTGCATTTGCAAAGACCAGCAGCTCGACGGGCGACTACATTGCCCCAACCTTCGACCGCGTTGTTTGGTTCTCCAAGCGTAAGAAAGCGCTTAAATTCCGCCCATTCCTGATGGAAAAAAAGCCCGGCGAGCGGGGTGGCACCGGTTACCGAAATGCCCGAACTGTATGGGGAGAGCGTCGTCCACTAACCGCCGACGAGATGTCAGGGACTGTCCCGGTCCCAGAGGGCTGGCGCACTTATTTCCGAGACAATCTCACCAGTCAAAGCATGGGACGTGCAAAGGGCGAAGGTGCAGCGTCATGGTTTCCCGTTGAGATCGACGGGCAGACAGTACGCCCTTCAATGTCAGTGCGATGGAAAACGAACGAAATTGGGATGAAGCGTTTGCTCGCCGCCGGTCGAGTGGAGCTTAGTGGTAACAATAATATCGGATACGTCCGCTATCTCGATGATTTTAGAGCGTATGCCCTCTCCGATCTTTGGACAGATACAGTTGGTCAAAATCAGTTTGGCGGCGACAAGGTCTATGTCGTCCAAACGGGTCTGACGGTCGTCCAGCGCTGCATTTTGATGGCCACTGACCCAGGTGACTTGATCCTTGATCCAACCTGTGGGTCAGGGACCACTGCCTATGTCGCTGAACAGTGGGGCCGCCGCTGGATTACAATCGACACGAGCCGAGTTGCATTGGCGCTGGCCCGCACTCGACTCATGTCGGCGCGCTACCCATGGTATTATCTCGCCGATAGCAGTGAGGGGGCTGCCAAGGAGGCAGAGGTCACCGGTCGCGTGCCAACCGAGCGGACCTACGGCAATGATATCCGACATGGCTTTGTGTACGAGCGTGTTCCGCACATTATGCTCTCAGACATTTCAGGCAATGGTCGAATCGATGACATCTGGGACAAGTGGCAGGACGTTCTAGAGCCACTCCGCGCCGAGATGAATACTATAGCTGGTGATGGCTGGAAAGAATGGCAGGTGCCACGCGAGTTGCCTGACAACCCGTTGACCGCTCCGGCGCTCAAGCAGGCCCACGCCCGCTGGTGGGAGGCACGCATCGCCCGGCAGGCAGAGATCGACAAGGCGATTGCCGAAGCAGCCGACAGTGAATTTTTCTACGACCGGCCCTATCCCGACAACAGCAAGGTGCGGGTGGCCGGACCGTTCACGGTAGAGAGCCTTTCGCCCCACCGGATCGTGCCCTCGGATTCCGCAGAGCTGGTCGATGACCTTGATGCTGCCGATGGCAAGCGCGCTGCGCCCGACAATCCCGAGACCGATTTCGCACAGGTCGTGATCGAGTATCTGAAGAGTGTCGGCATCCACCAGTCCGACAAGAACCGAAAGATCGTGTTCGACAGCGTCAATCCGTGGCCGGGCCGCTGGATCGGCGCCGAGGCGCGGTTCTTGGAGGGCGATGCCGAATCCGGCACCATGCGCCGCGCCGGCATCCTGATCGGCCCCGAATACGGCACTGTATCCCGACC
>JAFEEP010000448.1 GCA_018241045.1 Pseudomonadota bacterium
ACCGAAGATGCCAGCTTCATCGATGATCTGGGCGCCGACAGCCTTGACATCGTTGAACTCGTCATGGCGTTCGAAGAAGAGTTCGGCGTCGAGATCCCCGACGATGCGGCTGAGAAGATCAGCACCGTCTCGGATGCGATCAAGTACATCAACGAACACAAGGGCTGATCGCCCTGGCCTTTGGCCATCGCGTTGCCGGGAAGCCGTGGGTTGACCGTTGACGGATTTGAAGGCCTTTGACAGGCTCAGCCCCTAACGGGCTGGGCCTGTTGCATTTTACGAGCTTGGAGACCCGAATGCGCCGTGTCGTCGTAACCGGACTTGGCCTTGTCACCCCGCTGGGTGCCGACGTCGAAACCACCTGGGCCAACCTTCTCGCCGGCAAGAGCGGGGCGGGGCAGATCACCCGCTTCGATACCACCGGGCAGAAGTGCACCATCGCCTGCGAGGTCAAGCCCAAGGACCATCCATGGGGCTTCGATGCCGACAAGCGCGTCGATCACAAGGTCCAGCGCCAGGTCGATCCGTTCATCGTCTATGGCATCGATGCCGCCGGACAGGCGATCGAGGATGCCGGCCTTGCCGATATGGACGATGATCTCAAGCTGCGCACCGGCTGCTCGATCGGTTCGGGCATCGGCGGGTTGCCGGGGATCGAGAGCGAATCGATCGTCCTGCACGAAAAGGGCCCGGGCCGCGTTTCGCCGCACTTTGTCCACGGCCGCCTGATCAACCTGATCTCGGGCCAGGTCTCGATCAAATACGGGTTGATGGGGCCGAACCACGCGGTGGTCACCGCCTGTTCGACCGGGGCGCACTCGATCGGCGACGCGGCGCGGATGATCAAGGACGGCGATGCCGACGTGATGCTTGCGGGCGGCGCGGAATCGACGATCAACCCGCTGGGCGTGGCCGGGTTCGCCCAGGCGCGCGCGCTCAACACCAGCTTCAACGACCGGCCCGAACAGGCCAGCCGCCCCTATGACAAGGACCGCGACGGCTTCGTCATGGGCGAGGGCGCGGGAGTCGTCGTGCTGGAAGAATACGAACACGCCAAGGCGCGCGGCGCGAAGATCTATGCCGAGGTCGTCGGCTATGGCCTGTCGGGCGATGCCTATCACGTGACGGCTCCGCACCCCGAGGGCAAGGGCGCCGAACTGTCGATGCGGATGGCGCTGCGCAAGGCCGGAATGGGGCCGGGCGACATCGACTATGTCAACGCGCACGGCACTTCGACCATGGCCGACACGATCGAGCTGGGCGCGGTCAAGCGCGTGCTGGGCGATGACCTGACCGGCGCCTCGATGAGCAGCACCAAGTCGGCGATCGGCCACCTCCTCGGCGGGGCCGGGGCGGTCGAGACGATCTTCTGTATCCTCGCGATCCGCGACCAGATCGTCCCGCCCACGCTCAACCTCGACAACCCGGATGAGGGCACCGAGGGCGTCGACCTGGTCCCGCACAAGGCGAAGAAGCGCCGGGTCCGCGCCGCGCTGAACAATTCGTTCGGCTTTGGCGGCACCAATGCTTCGGTGATCGTCAAGGCGGTCGAGGACTGATGCTCGGCTCGCGGCGGGGCTGGCTGCCGGTTGTCCTTGCCGCGGTCCTGCTGCTGGGCGCGCTGGGCTGGTTTTTCGGCGGCTGGTTCGCCGCCGGGCCGCTGGCCAAGGATACATCCTTCGTCGTTCCCGAAAAGGCCAGCCTCGGCACCGTCGCGGCCAAGCTGCAGCAGGAGGGGGCAATCTCCTCGGCCAGCGCCTTCAAGCTGCGGGCGCGGCTGCTGGCGGGCGGTTCGCCGATCAAGGCCGGGGAATTCCTGCTGCCCAAGGGCGCCAGCGCCTCGCGCATCCTGCGTATCATCCAGGGAGACGAGGTGCTGCGCCGGTTCGTCACCGTGCCCGAGGGAATGCCCTCGATCATGGTCTATGACCGGCTGATGGCCCAACCCAACCTGACAGGCACGATCGAGGTTCCGGCGGAGGGTTCAATCCTGCCTGATACCTACGAAATCCAGAACGGCGAAGCGCGACAGGCGGTCGTGTTGCGGATGCAGGCGGCGATGCAGCGTACCCTGGCCGAACTGTGGGCCAAGCGGGCCAGCGACATCGCCGTCAGCACCCCGCAGCAGGCCGTGGCGCTTGCCTCGATCGTCGAGAAGGAAACCGGCAAGCCCAGTGAGCGCACCGTCGTCGCCGGGCTCTATTCCAACCGTTTGAAGCAGGGGATCATGCTCCAGGCCGATCCGACGATCATCTATCCGATCACCAAGGGCAAACCGCTCGGCCGGCGCATCCGCCAGTCGGAAATCCAGGCGGTCAACGACTACAACACCTATTCGATGATCGGCTTGCCCAAGGGGCCGATCACCAACCCCGGCCGCGCCAGCATCGCCGCGGTACTCAACCCCGCCAAGACCGATGTGCTCTACATGGTCGCCGACGGTACCGGCGGACACCAGTTCGCCCGCACCCTAGAAGAGCACAACGCCAACGTCCAGAAGTGGTACACGATCCGCAAGGAACGCGGCGACTTCTGACGCTGGCGCGGATGCCCCGCGATACGGTTCATGGCTCGACGATGGTGAACCCGTTCGGCACCGGGTCGATGGCATCGAGCCACGCTTGGGCAAGATCACGATTGCCCTCCACTTTCAGCCCTGCCGCTTCAAGTTGCGCCAGCGGCATCTTGAGGAACAGCAGGCCCATCAGCGCACGACGCGGCGCGGTGATCGTCACGTCGGCGTTGGCCATGGACTCCATTCGCGCGATCATGGTGGTGCCGGTGACCTCGACCCCGGCAGTCTCGCTGCGCTCGGGCATGATCAGGTTGACCGCCAGCTTGCGCCCGCCAAATTTCGCCGGATCGAACCGCGTCGCGACCGAATCGAGCAGAAGCTGCGTCGGCACCGCGGCGATCATGTCGGCGCTCTGGGTCCGGGCCGGGGCGGCGCGATAGCCGCTGCGCAGTTCATTCGCGGCGGAGAGGAACTGGTTGCGCCATATCCCGCTTTCGGCCTGGTAGCCCTGCTGTTCATAACTGTCGGCGAGCAGTGCGCGGGCCTGCTTGTTGGCCGGATCGGCAAAGACCAACTGGTTGAGCAGGTCCGACGACCAGCGATAATCGCCCGCTGTCATCGCCGTTTTGGCGCTGGCCAGCACCTTGGCCGCGCCGCCCATCGCCGCGACATAGCGCTTGGCCCGGTCCTGTGGCGGCCAGGGATTGAGGTTGGCGGGGTTGGCATCGTACCAGCCGAGGTAGAACTGGTAGATCGCCTTGGAGTTGTGGCTGTAGGTGCCGTAATAACCGTGGTTGTACCACTGTTTGGCCAGTTCGGGCGGCTGGACCAGTTCCTCGGCGATCTCCGTCTGGGTCTCGCCCCGGTTCATCAGGCGTACGCTCTGATCGTGGAGGTAGCGATAGTTGTCGCGCTGGCTGGCGAGCATCGACGCCACCTCGCCCTGGCCGAAACGTGGCCAGCAATGGCTGGAGATCACCGCGTCGCTGCGTTGCCCGTAGAGCTTCAATGCTTCGTCGAGGTAGCCCGCCCATGCGTGAGTGTCGCGCACCTTGGCCCCGCGCGGGGTGAGGATGTTGTGCAGCGAACAGGTGCTCATTTCCGCCGACAGCAACACCTTCTGCGGCACGATATAGACGTTGAGCTCGCTCGGCGCCTCGCTGCCCGACACCATCTGGAATTCCAGCGGCACGCCATCGATGGTGCGCGTTTCGCCGGTGCGGGTGATCGTATCGGTCGGTGCGATCAGGGTGATCTCGCCGCCCGAGGTGCCCATGCCGATGCCCGATCCCATCTGCC
>JAFEEP010000449.1 GCA_018241045.1 Pseudomonadota bacterium
AGACGCCGAGGAACTGGCGCTGGTTGAGGCGGTTCTCGGCCCACCCCACGTAGGCCGTTCGGATGGCCCAGACGCCCCAGACGAGCAGAACCGCGAACACGACGCCGACCAGGACGGTCGCCATTGCGGAAGGCGCGATGCCGCTGTTGGCTTGAAATGCCGAGACCTGGGCGCCGTTCATGGTTTGCCCTGCGCAGTCGTCGGCAGCGATGGCGGGGCGGCCCGCTCGGTGCGGTACTCGCCGGCCAGTTCGGAGAGGTCACGCGGCTGGGCGCGCGAAGGGGTGAGATGGGCCTGGATGCCAGCGCGCACACGCTCTAGGTCAGCCAGCAGTTGCGGGTAATCGAAGTGATAGCGCTCCCCCGGCTGGATGGGAACGTGTGCAGCGCCGCCCGCGACGGTGCGCTCCAGCGCGTCAAGCTGGCGCAGCGCGGCAACCAGCTCCTGGCGCTGTGTCGGGGATTCGGCCAAGGCCATCGAAAACTGGCCCAGCAGGAGGGCCGTCACGAGGAAAGTGGGCACGCCGCGATGCGCGGCGCGCAGCCAGATCGGAGCCAACATCGCGCCATTCCTGTGTGATCAGCAATGGCTTGATCGTGGCGATCAGAGGCGTATCAGGCCGCAAACAATAAGAACCCAGCCACTACCCGATTGATATGTGGGGCGGCTTGGTGGCGTCCTGGTCTTCACGGAGGCGCAGCGGATGTGGATTGAGAGGTTATCGTAGATATGTTAAAAATAGATAACCTAAATATCCAAAATGAGAGCATCATGGCCGTTGTCGCAGAACATCCTGGTGTCTCCACTTTGACCGGCACCCCCAAGGACGTGCAGAGCCAGTTGAGTCGATCGCATGCCGACCGGGTGCTGGTGGTGGCCTTCGACCACATCAAGCCTGGCGTTTTTGAGGTGCTGGCCGAGAACTTCACCAACATCGCGTCTTCGATGTTTGAGGTGCTGCTGCAGCGCCAGGACCGTGAATCGCTGGAACGTCTGGCCGAGGTGCTTGTGCCGCGCACGCCGGCGTCGCCCCGGCTGCTCAAGGAAGCCGCCATGCTGGTGCAGGCCCGCAAGGCGGTACTGGAAAGCGGTGACTGGCTGACGGCGGTCGAAGTCGCGCAGTTGGCCGGCCTGAGTCCCCGGAACCCCAGCGCTCAACCCAACAAGTGGAAGAAACAAGGGCTGATTTTCGCGATCTCCCATAACGGGGTCGATTACTTCCCCGGCTACGGACTGGATCGCGAGTCGGGCTTCCGGCCGCTCAAGGCAATGGCCAAGGTGATCGAAGCCTTCGTCGGGCATAAGGATGGCTGGGGCATGGCCTATTGGTTCCGTTCCGATAACAGCTTCCTGGGCGGCAAGCGCCCGCAGGATCTGCTGGCGACGGCACCCGAACAGGTGATCGAGGCTGCGCTGGATGAAGTACAGGAAGTCGCGCATGGCTAGTAAGCGCGGTGCCAAGCCGGCAGCGCCCGCCCATCCTCCCGGCGGCGAGGCATCTTCTACCACGCCCGCGCCGTCGGCAACGCTGCACGCTACGCTGACCGAATTGGCCGAAGGACAGGCTCTTCATCGCGTACATCAGGATCAGTACCGCGCTGACCAGTTCAATCCCGGCACACGGGGTAATGCCCGTTTCAGTACGATCCAGGATGACCAAGGGCAGCCCATTCCGACACTCTATGGCGGTACGACGATGGATTGCGCACTGATGGAAACTGTCTTTCACGACGTGCCCCACACGGCTGGCTTCAAGAGTTTCGACAAGGGCAAGCTGGGCATCACGCGCAAGCAGCTCATTGATACGGAGAAGGATCAGTATCCGGCCACGCGCAAATGGGCCGAGGCGCTGCACCGTCAATACCCGGATGCCCAAGGCTTATCGTGGGTGTCCCGGCAGGACGATTCCGCCCGCGCGGTGGTGCTGTTTGGCGACCGCATCCCAGACGGTACGCTGAAGCTCCAAGGCGCATCGCGCAGCCTGGTGGACGATGGCAATGCCTACGAGGCCGTACTCGATCTGGCCGACCGGATCGGTGTCGCCATCATCCCAGGGAGCAGTTGAATGGAATGCTTCCGGATCGACGAAAGCGGCTACACCGGCTTCGACCTGTTGAATGCCGACCAGCGTTACCAAGGCGCGACGGCCATCGCCATCGAGGACGACGATGCCCACCGCCTGATCCGGGAGCACTTTCCCACGCTTCAAGCCGCCGAGCTCAAGTACCGTGCACTGGCACGCCGTCCCGCCAATCATCCGCGCCTGTTGGCCCTGCAGCGTGACCTTCTGACGCACTACAAATGCGTGACCTACGTTTGCGATAAGCGCTACCTGCTGCTGCTGATGTTCCTGGACTATGCAGTGGAGCCCTTCTACTACGAGTGCGGAGAGGATTTTTACGCAGATGGTCAGAACTACGCGCTGGCCTCACTGCTATATACGGCTGGCCCTACGCTCTTCGGCAAGAGCGCCTTCGACAGTCTGCTGGCGTCGTTTCAGCGTGCCGTTAAGGAAAAGTCGCCGCAGGCACTTAGCGATCTGGTTCAGGCCGCACGCAATGCGAATTGGCAAGCCTTGCCGGAAGCCTTGGGGCCACTGGCACAGTACGCGTCGCCGGAGTGCCTGGAAGCGATCGCAACGCCCGGCGTCAGCACTGATGCGGCCCTTGTGGTGCTGCAGTCGCTGATCAGCCGCATGGAGGTCATGGCCGACAGCGCTTACCGTGTCGAGCACGATCAGTCCAAAAACCTCCTCACGTACCACGACCTGCTGCAGCGCTACATCGACCATGATGAAGCGATTACTCTCCGCCAGACCGAGATCACCAGCATCACCTTTCCGCTCAAGCTCCAGTCCGTGACGCAGGTGGACTCAAAAATTAGCCCAGCGGTTCAGTTGGCCGACGTGATGATCGGCGCCGCCATCGAAGCGGCAAACACGCTCACGGGGCAGCGTATCGGAGGGTTGGATTCCCTGGCCGTCATGACGCTGTACGCGGATCACCAACTGATCCATATGCTTCCTTCGATTGATTTCGATCAGCAGAAGCGGTTTCGCCAGGGGACGCAGGCGTCGGAGGTCATTGATTATTTCGCATCCCACTTCCATAAGTAAGTGGCAGGATGTCCCGGCGCCGCAGAGGCCGGTCGGCCGAGTCTATTACGTTCGCCATAGGGGCTTGGCTGTGGCATTCGAAGACGAGAAGGATTGACACAGAGCCGACGGCATCGGGCTGCTGTCTTTCACAGGTACTTCTTGAAACTCCCAGCAGTCAGGCTCACGGCCAGCCCAAGCAAGGCGGCGCTGGGCAGCAGGATCAGCAGCGGATGCACCGAGATCGGCAGTGCCAGGTAGGTGATCCACGGCAACACGGCCAGCGGCATCAGGCTGGCTTTCGCTCGGTGGTAGATAAAGCCGGATTCGCGGCCCGCGCCGAACCGACGCACGTCACGCCTCACCAGGCCGTCGATCAAACCGACAAATGCCGCCGTGAAAATCAGCGGCAGCGTGAGCGCCAGGACCAGCAGGCGTACGAGGAAAGTAAGCGTCGTGAAGGCTGCGGCGATCAAGTAACTCTCCGTCCAAACATAGACCTGGCTGATGAAGTAACGGAAGTTCCGCGTCTGCCCCTGGCTGGGCGCACGGGCGCGCTCGGCGGTCTGGCTCATGCGCTCCAACAGCCCCGATCGCACGAACACCCATTCGTAGCCGGTGTCCACCAGCGCATGCGCCGTGCGCCCTGGCTCCTGAACGACCACGCTGCGCGTGAAATGGTTGGACAGGTGCCCCAACTCGTACTGCAGCATCTGCTGGGAGTGCTGCCAGCCCTGATCCTTCCAGAACAGGTGCATGCCGACGCACTCCATCAGGATCGAGAACAGCAGCGAGCCGACCAGCACCCCGAGCAGCCGGAACGGCAAGGTGATGGTGCCGACGATCAGACTTTGGCGGCGGTTCTGCTCGCGCTGCGCAGTCGAGGCGGCATCGCTCATGGCGCGGCCTCTTTGCTGGCCGTGTCGCCCGTGTCGGTGATGGATGTTGCGATGGCCGCCTCATCGAGCAGATCGTCCGGCAAGGCCGTGTCCTGCAAGACCGGGGAGCTGGTGAACTCCCACCACTGCGTGGCCTCGCTGTAGCTCTGGCGCATGTGCCCGGCCAGTTGCTGCAAGTCCGCCGGCAT
>JAFEEP010000044.1 GCA_018241045.1 Pseudomonadota bacterium
ATTGACGGACAGATCGTCTGCGTGCAGCTTTTGTCGGGTGGTGGGTGTCAGGTGGGTCAGCGAGAGAGCCGCCAGAGGCTCGGCGAGTCCGCGCAATTGCTCAATGCAATGGGTGTGCATGTTTCCTTCCTTGTGTGGCAATGCCGCACGGGTTCTGGGATGCCTTGTGGGCTTCGCAAATACCATGCCGCTATACAAGAGAATCCGATGGGATTCCCATGCGAGGCGCCGAGAGTTGCTCGCGGCGATGAAGCGGTAGATGCACGGCGCACCCAGCAGTGCTATTCGCGGATAGGAGGTTGTGAGCGCGTTTTCCACATCGCTCTCCTTGATCGAAATGCAGTGCAGCGCCGGTCGCCGAGGGGATGGCGTCCGCAGTCTGATGGAGGTGCGCAACGGCTGTCGGCATGATGGTCTTGGCTGGATGGGCTGTGACGTGAGCAAGCGACCGGAGGCCCTGATCAGGCCCTCGACCGGTATTGGGACTGTGCCCCTGGGTTTGCCGCATCACAAGGGGGAAAACCTGTGTCGGCTGGAATTCGTGACGGTGGCGGGTGTTTGTTCACGGGGCCGGATGGGAAATGCGCCGAAACGTGGCCACTCGCCAACATCTGGAAAGCCGGAGGCATGGCATATGGCAGTCCCGTGACACTCGAAAATCACTCTGCTGCCATTCAGGAAATTTTTTGATCAAGGACCATTAATTTGTCCTCAAGCACGTTGTTTTGCGTCAGCATGGTGACCATCAAGAGATTTCTCCATGATCCGCCTGGGTTCCCAGATCCGTTTGACGCAGAAGGAAATCGAGTATTTCCGTTGGCTGACAGACATCGAGCCTGCCGGTATCCGCACGCGTGCGGATCTGGATGCGTATGTGGCGAAGTGCAAGGCGCACTATTGGGGCGTGTCGCAGGATACGCAGTTCCTCCATTGGATGATCGACCGGGAGGTCGCGCGTTGCCTGGCGGCGTGAGCCTGCCGCAAGAAATTGGGCCGTTAGCCTGCCCATGGGGCGAAGCACCGCATTCCCCTAGCCACGCGGCCAGGGGAAAGGGATACATGGCTCAGCCAGTGGCTTGAGCTGCTCGGGGCGCCGAATCCACCATTGCCGAATCCGCCGATGGGGAGGCGGGTTTCTCGCTGATGGAGGGTGCCTTGAATGCCGCGCGGGCGGCACGTACCTTCGGGCTTTTCGCCAGACGCTGGATCTGGGCCGTGGCAGGCTCGGAATGCTCCTCGGGCAGGCAGGCTGCGGCGAGGTCGCTTCCACGTCCCAATGCGCGCCGCACATTTGCCGGAAACCGGATGAACAGGCCGCCGAGCAGCCAGCGCACGAACCGGCCGAACCGCTGGTTGCGCGCCTCGCGCGCCTGGTGCAGGCGCAGCGACTCGCGGCAGCACAGGTACAGTGCCAAGTGCTCGCGCTTCATCTCGGGATCGCTGTCCAACTGGGCCAGCACTTCCGCCGCGATCGCGGGATCCTTGCCGGCACGCCGGTAGAAGGATACCCAGGCGCGCTCTTCCTCGATGCCGATGGCACTGCGCCTTGGCTTGGCGCGGGATGCGTTCACGGTCATGGTTTTTCTCCTTGCTTGCGGGATGCACGCGCCATGCCCCAATGGGAGGCGTCAGTCTCCCAGGGTTGTGGCGATGTGTTGGCCTGCTAAGCTGGCATTCCACCGCTTTCGAAAGCCCACACATGCTTCGTGCAGGCCATTCACTCCGGTTCATGCCCACCGAAATCGAGGAACTCCGAAGAGTCGGCATCGACGTCGATGGGGCGCGAACGCAGGACGATCTCGACCAGGCGCTGGCCCGATGGGCCGGCACGCTGGCCGAGGACCGCCCGGAACTGCTGGACAAGATCGCCTCGGCCATGGCCCAGGCGAAGGGTGCCTCGCTACCCGCGCGCTTGACGCGCGTGCGTTGAGGCTTCCTGCCGGGCGTTGGCTTCGGCGATGCCGATCCAGCGGTCGGCGATCCGGTCCAGGTAGACCAGATCGTCGGCTTCGATTTCGCCCGCTGCGCGCAGACGGGCGATGACCTCCTTGACCAGGAAGGGATCCTCCCGGGCCAGTTCGACCACGGTGGCGGCGATGCGCCGGCGGTACAGATCGACCGGCATGGTCAAGCTGCCTCGCGGCAGTCCGCACACGGGCGGCCCCCGCACTTGCCGAGGCAGGGCAGGGGACGCAGCAGTACCGCAAGCCTGGGCTGCGGCAAGGGGGCCGGGCGGGTGAGACCCGATCCACCCAACAGCACCGGAATGCGGTGCGACTCTCTGGCTGCAAAGGCAGCGAACATGGCGTTCTCCTTCGATGAAAAGGGGAACGCCCAACCCTGGCGGGGACTGGGGTCCCCGTTCGGGTGTGCCTCGCGGATGCGAAGCGGCTTGGTGCCAGCCTTGGGGCTGGCGTGGGATGTGAAGGCCCGGTGCCTTGCGGCAAGGACCTTCGCTCGGTGGCCGGCGACCCCGGGGCCGTCGACCATGTGCATGCGTCGGCCCGAAGGCCGACAGGAACTCATGGCTGCCAAGGCAGCCACCCCGGACGAAGCCGGGGAACTCGAGGGCAGGTATCGACTGCGACGCCAGCGAAGCTGGACTTCAGGGCAGCCGCAGCCGCCGATGAAGGCTTTATGGACGCGATGTCCATGGGAAGCGATCGAAGTATGGCGTGCCGTACGCGCTCTGCGAGGAGAACGAGGCCGCACTCGCGGAAACCGGCGTCAGACGCAGCCAGTTGCAGGTGGCAAGTGCTGGAGCGCAAGGCAGACGCGGTCTGTCCGCCTACGGTGACTCTGCAGGGCCCGGCGCGACGAGTCGGCTGCCGTTCGCCTGAGTCTGGGCCGGATCGACCATAGGGCTATCCGGTTGACGCACGCGGTTGCGGTGAGCGCGGCCGATCTGACCGATCGCAAGGGAGCGTTGCAGGCGCTTGAGCGCTGCAAGCCGAACCTGGCGCAAGTACAAAGCCTGCTGGTCTATGGAGGCTACGTCGGCGAGCCGTTCGCGCAGGGCGTGCGTGACATCCTCGGTGAGCGCGTCAC
>JAFEEP010000450.1 GCA_018241045.1 Pseudomonadota bacterium
CAGCTCCGTCGGCGAGCCTACCACAACGGCTCCTTTGAACGTCATAATCAGCACCACAAAACTCGCAAGAAACAAGTAAAAGACAAACAAAAAAGCCGGTCCCCTCCAGCCATATCCGATCCCCGCAGCCAGGGTCACCGTGCGCGAGCCCTCCGGCGTCGTCCAGGTCGTCATCACAGACCCCCGCGGCAAGCGATACCGCCCGTACCTCGGAGAGGACCGCGACGTCGCCGACCGCATCGCCGCCGCCTGGGGTTCCCACCGCGGCTACTCCGCCACCGTCCAACCGATCACCCCTGCCTCCTAGGAAGGACGCACCACATGCACCTGTCAGCCGACACCACGCTCAGCGGAACGGTCGAAGGATTGAACTCGACACTGACGCAAATCTTCCCGTTCGGCTTCGTCCTCCTCGGCATCGTCATCATGGTCACCAGCCTCTTCCGCGTCATGACCTCCGCACGAACCGGCCACACAGAAGGCATCGGAGGCATCTTCGTCGGCGCCGCAGCAGTCGCCATCGGGTTCCTCTTCCCCTTCATCAACGACACCCTCTTCCCGAAGACCGACACCGACTCTGCGCCGACGCCGACCGCCACCAGCACGCCCACGGAAACCACCACACCCTCCCCGACAGCAACGACCGCCCCACCCACGCAGGAGCCCGCCGACCTGACACCGATGTTCATCACCCTCGGCGTCATCGCCGGCCTGGTGCTCACCGTGATCCTCGTCCTCCTCCTGGTCACCGCCATCCAGCGCGCCCGCCGCAGCATCCGCAGCTCGCGCGAGCTCGCCGCCGCCCAGCACGCAACGGCAGAGCGGCAGGCGGCGACCTGGCAGGCGTTCCGCAACCGGCACGACGAGCTGCTGCGGAAGATCTTGCATGCGGAGACCGACTGGGATGCGCTGTTCTTCACCCCAGCTCTCACCGACCCCAACGTGCCGCAGACCTACGCGATGCTGCGCGCGATGCGCGCGGCCGGCACTCTGCGCGACACGGCCGGCACTCTCCCGGCTGGACTTGACGCCGACGCCGACCTCACCGAGCTGCCGTATCCGAATGCCGTGGAGGAGTTCGCGGCCGCATGGGACGCCGCAGAGCGCCACGCCCGCCGAGTCGGGCAGAAGGGCATCCCCGCGGCCGAGCGGAAGGCGATCGCCGGAATCCGCACCCTCCTCGACATCGCCGAGAACAGCGCCGCATCCGCCACCGAGCGCAACATCGCCTACCGGCGCGCGCAGACCCTCATCGCCGAGCTCGAGTCGATCCACATCCCCGCACGCGCGATCGCGCAGCTCGAGGAGCACCACCGGCTGATGCTCACCGCCACCCAAGACACCTGACCCACGAACGGAGACCACCATGCGCTGCCTGATGTGCGAAGAGCCGACCACCATGTACATCCCCTCCGACGACGTCGACGGGATCGGGCTGCACAGCTGCGGCGCGTGCGGCTTCGAGATCGAAGCTCCCCGCGACGAGCCCGTGCGGGTGATCCCCGTCAGCGAGCGTCGAGAACGGCCCGTCGACGTGACGACGACGACGGTTGCGAAGACCCTGCAACCCCTCTAGTATCAGTGAATGTCACATTCACTACTTTCTTACTGATCCGAGGAGTGCTCCCCCATGAGCGAAGATGCAGCGACCGTCACCGAGGAAGTCGTCTACGTCGGCCGCAAGGCCGCGAGCAATGGAAAGCTCGCGCACTGGTATCGGACGCTCGACGACGGCGAGCTCAGCAGCAAGGAGCTCGGCTCGTACAAGCCGTACACGTCGGCTCCGGTGGGCGCGATCATCACGATCACCCGCCCCGCCGGCGAGCCGACCGTGCTCTACACGGGCGGACAGAACGCGCCACGGATCACCGGCAGATACGCCGACACAGCTGCCACCGACGAGTGGCGCGTGCCCGATCAAGCGGAGGCGCAGCGGGATGCGAATGAGCGTCGCATCAAGCGGGATCTCGACGGTCTGCCCGAGGAGTTCACCACGGCGCTAGACACCCTGGGTGCGCACTTCTCACGACTCAACGCCCCGCAGCGGGCAGCACTGTTGACCCTGGTCACCGCGAAGCTCCTCCGCTACTGAGGTCAACCGTCATGTCCACCCTCGATCTCCTCGACGACCGCTTCCCGCACGGCACCCCGGACGGGTACCGCCACGGATGCCGCACTGCCGCGTGCCCCGCGCTGATCCCCTGCCGCACCGTCCACACCCGCTACGTGGGCGACTACTCCTTCGCGAAGCTCATCGACGCCGGCACACCGCTCGCCGAGATCCTCGAGCGCGACGAGGCGGCGCGTGCCGAGTCGCGGCAACGGGACAAGATCGCCGCTCGAGAAGAGCGCCGTGCCGCCGTCGAAGCCACACGCCCCCGTCGACCCAAGCCGACCCCCAAGCCGAAGCCGGCGCGCGCCAGCGCACCCAAGCCCCCGCGCATGCCGAAGGCGGCGCCGGCGCCGGCGCCGACCGCGCGGCCTCGCCCGTCGACGCCGCGGCCGCGCACCCATCCCGGCTACCAGTGGCTCGACAAGGCACGCAGCGACGCCGAGAAGCTCCCCGCAGAGCTCGCCAGCGCGTTCTCAGAGGCACTCGACGGCTACGAAGCGGACCTCGATCGTCACGTCGACGAGCTCGAGCAGTGGCGCAAAGACCACCGAGAGCTGCGCGGCCAGCTGCGCGCCGCCACCGAGACCCTCAAGACGGCCACCATCGCCGCCGGCACCGGCCTCTCAGTCGGAGGCGTGATCGAGAGAGCGCTGCAGGAGGCGACCCTGCGGCACCAGTCCGCCGTCGACGCCCTCGCAGACCACGATCGCCCTTCCCCGCCGGCCAGGCCACGCACACCGCGACTTCGGACCGCGCGTGCTGCCCGAACCTCGCAGCCGAGGCAGCTGCAGCCGCACGGCACCAACGCCTGCCGAGCACGCGGCTGCGACCGGCCCGAGTGCATCGAAGCCGGCCGCGAGTATCACCGGCAGTGGATGGCGAACCGGAAGGCGCAGAGCATCCCGCTCGAGCACCACGGGACCGCCTACGGCTACCAGCTCGGCTGCAAGGACCGCGACCGCTGCCCCGCGGAGATCTCGTGCGCCGATGCGTCGCTGGCTGAGGAACGGCGCCGACGCCGGGAGGCCGGCATCGCCCCGCAGGCCCCGCGCGTGCCCGCCGAGCCGATCCGACAGCACGTCCGCCAGCTCATGGCATCCGGCATGACCGTCCTCGAGATCGCCGACCAGGCACAGGTGTCCAAGACCGGCGTGAAGATCCTCCTCTACGGCCGCTCAGGCGCCCGCAAGGGAGAGCTGCCCCGCGAGATCGAAGCAGAGAAAGCACGACGACTGCTCGCTCTGCAGCCGACTACCGCAGCCACGAAGTTCGCCCGCTCCGCCTGACCCCAACATCAGGAAGGCCACCATGAACGACCGCACCACACCTACCACCACCATCACGATCCAAGTGCCCAGCACCGCACCCGAGGACGTGATCTCACGAATCACCGCGCTCGGCGCGGAGCTCGGCGCCCAAGGCGGAATAGACCAGGTGCTCCTCGAGCTCGTGCGCACCTGTCACGTCTGCGGCTGCACCGACGAGCGAACATGCTTCGGCGGCTGCTGGTGGGTCAACGACGACGGCACTCCCGACCTCTGCTCGAGCTGCGAGGACAGGCCCCACCAATGACACAGGAAAGCACCGCCCGAACCTGCCTTGCTACCGCCACAGGGCAACGCGGCTACTGCGGACGCAAGACGTCATCGGCAGCCACCACGATCGCCGACGTGACCTGCAAAGACTGCGGCGCAGCCGTGCGCGCAGACCAGCAAGCCGGCATCCTCGCCCCCGAGCTGACCGCGGCGATCGCATGCTGACCGCCAGCTGGTCGTCATGGACTCCCGGACGCCCCGGAGGCGCGCTGCGCGGCGTCATCGACGACGTCGCCGACAAAGGCACCCACCAGTCCGGCGAACGAATGTGGCGCTGCGCTCACCATCACACCACCGAGGCCGACGCCACGCGATGCGCCACCACCGAGCTCAAGCGCCGCCAGAACGCCCGGCCGCTGAACTGGTCCCAACGAGTCACCATGCGGATGATCGCCGATGGCCGATCACCCTCCGGCGGCGCCAGCTACCTCGACACGACAGGCCTGGGGATCCCCGGCGGCACCATCCAGTCCCTCCGCAGGCGAGGACTGATCGAACGCTACTCGTGGGTCGAACCCGGCTGGGTGCTCACGAAAGCCGGCGTCGACGCCATCAACAGCGGCGCGTGCGACGAACCCGACTGCGGCCCCGACGACTGACCGCACCGACCTCCGCAACCCGGATGTCCGCGAACACCCCCAACACCGGCCTATACCCAGCAAGAAGGGCCTGCAGCAACACCACGCACGGGGGTTCCCCC
>JAFEEP010000451.1 GCA_018241045.1 Pseudomonadota bacterium
CTGCCATTGAGGTGCGGTGCGATCGCCCTCCCAGTGGCTCAGGTCCGCGCTCTGGGTCAGCTCGAACATGACCGGCCGGGTGCAGTGTTCCATCATCACCGGAACCAGCGTGCCGTTGCGCTGCGCCACGGCGGCCTCCGACCGGACCCAGCGCGAATTGACGGAATGCTGTGACCACATCACCACGACCGCTTCAGCGTCGTTCAGCGCCTTCTCGGTGACCGCGTCCCAAGCGTCGCCGGTGCGCAGGGTCACATCCCACCACACATCGAAGCCTTCGGCCTTCAACCCTTCGGCGAACAGGCGCACGTGGTCCTGATCCTGACGGTTGTAGGATACGAAGATCTCCGGCACGCACGCTACCCCTTCGTTGCGCAACGCAGGCCGTGTGACGCGGACCGAACCGGGCCGCACCCCCGGTCAAGCGGCAATACTTGCATTGACCGGCGATATGCGCAAACCTTTGTTAGGCAACAGTGCTGTCCTGGTCGCACAGCGAAGCCACTGCGCGGTTTCCGCGAAGGAGCCGCCGTCGGTCGGGGGAGATTGGCGTGACGACCAGGACGATAGCCATATTCGGCGGCGGCGTGGCCGGGTTGAGCGCGGCGCACGAGCTTGCCGAGCGCAGCGGCCAGGGCGCAGACTTTGAAATCCACGTCTATGAAAAGCGCCGCGACCAGCTTGGCGGCAAGGCGCGCTCGATCCACGTGCCCCATTCGGCCAAGGACGGACGCGATCCCCTGCCGGGGGAACACGGCTTTCGCTTCTTTCCCGGATTTTACAAACATCTGCCCGACACGATGGCGCGCATCCCCTCGATCAAGGGTTCGGTCTATGACAACCTCGTCGTTGCCGACCGGATGGAGATCGCGCGGATCGGTGCGCCGCCGATCACCATATCGGCCCGCTTCCCGCACACGCTGTCCGACCTCGTCACCGACATAGAGGCGCTGTTCAGCAACACCGGAATGCTGCCGGGCGAACCGGGCTTTTTCGCCGAGCGGCTGTGGCAGGTGCTGACCAGTTGCCAGGACCGCCGGATGGCGGAGTACGAGAAGATCACCTGGTGGGACTATCTCGACGCGGACAACCATTCGGAGGCCTTCCGCAATCTTCTGGTCGATGGCCTGTCGCGCTCGCTGCTCGCCAACGATCCGGTCCACGCCAGCGTTCGCACGGTGGGCGATACCAATATCCAGCTCATCCTGGGCATGGTCTCGCCGATCCGGCCGACCGACCGGCTGCTCGACGGACCGACCACCAAAGTGTGGATCGCACCGTGGCGCGCGCACCTCGAGAAGCTGGGGGTGCAGTTCCACCACGAAACCGCCGCGCTGCAATTCGGCATCGCGGACGGACTGTGCACCGGGGTCGAGGTGATCTCCGGACAGAACCGCTCGCTGGTCGAGGCCGATGCCTATGTCTTTGCCTTGCCGGTGGAGCGCATGGCAAGGGTGCTGGCCACCAGCAAGGTCAGGCCCGACGATCCGCTCAAGGGCGATCCGGCGCTCCCCGGCGTGCTTGCGGTCGCGCCCAATGTGCGGTGGATGAACGGCATCCAGTTCTTCCTCTACAAGGACGTGCCGATCGTCCACGGACATCTGCTGTTCGCCGACACCCCCTGGTCCTTGACCGGCATTTCCGAGGCGCAGTTCTGGTCGGATGAGCATCTCGACCATGCGGGCGACGGCACGGTCAACGGTATTATTTCGGCCTGCATTTCCGACTGGGACACGCCGGGCATCCTGTTCGGCAAGAAGGCGGTCGATTGCACCCGCGAGCAGATCGCACAGGAAGTCTGGGCGCAGATCAAGGCGTCGGTCAACGTCGAGGGCAAGGTCTTGCTTGAGGATGACAACGTCCACAGCCACTTCCTCGATCCTGACCTGGTCCAGCACCCGGACGGCACGATTCACCTCAGCGACGCCGAACCCCTGTTCGTGAACTTCACCGACAGTTGGGCGAACCGCCCGCCCGCGGTGCTGCAGACCCGCAACCTTATGCTGGCCTCGGACTACGTCCAGACCTTCACCGACGTTGCCTGCATGGAGGCCGCGAACGAGGCTGCGCGGCGCGCGGTCAACGGGGTGTTGGCACTGTTCGGCTCAAGTGCCGCGCCGTGCGAGTTGTGGCCGCTTCACGAACCCGCCCTGTTCGCGCCGTTCCGCTGGCACGACCAGAAGCGCTTCGACGAGGGCCTGCCCTGGGACGGGCATCTGCTGTGAAAGGGCTGCCATGACCATTCTGCCGAACTACGTCACCAGACCTGCGGATTCGGTCCACCTGCAACCCTACGCCTGCCGCAACACGCAGCTTTACGGGTTCTACCTGCGCGCCGACAAAGATGTGATCCAGCTACGCATGGTCGATCCGATCCTCAATGCGCCAAGCGGCGGAGCGCCCGAATACCGCACCTTCACCGATCTGGTCCTGATGTCCTTTGCCCGAGCGGAGCATTGCACCAGCACCCTGCCTCCGGCGAGCGGGATGGGCTGGACGGTCGAATATAGCTGGACGCTGTGGGTGCCGCTGGTTGTGGTCAAGCGCGAGCTGGGGATCGAGGTAGCCCAGCGCGTGGTGTTCTATCCCGCCTACATCTGTGTCGACAATTCATGGTCGCTGGCTGCCGGGCGCGAGGTCTATGGTTTTCCCAAATGCTATGGCCCGCTGACCATCCCGGCGGCGAGCGACCCCAAGGCGACGTTTTCCGCGACGACGTTGGTCATCCCGACCTTCGGTGCGGATAGTCCGGCGCAGATGCTGCCGCTAATTGCGGTGACACAGACCGCCATCAACACCGGCGCGCAGGAGGTTTGGCAGGATCTCAAGGACGCGGTCGGGGCGATCGGACATATGCTGAGCGGCAGCGGCAGCCAGGTTATCGTGCCCGGTTTCAGCCTGATCCTCGACCTGTTCCACCTCGCCGCGAATGAAGAAGTGCCGGGGGTATTCCTCAAGCAGTTCCGCGATGCCGCCGACGGCAACAAGGCCTGCTTCCAGGCGATCGTCGAGGCCGGTTCGTTCGTCGAAAAGTTTCGTGGCGGCGGCCTGCTCGACGGGACGTTCGAAGCTACGCTGGCCGATTTCGACAGCCATCCACTGGCCCGCGACATGGGCGTCGGGACCGGGCCGCAGCGGCTCGAGTTTCCGTTCTGGGTCAACTTCGACTTCGTGATCAATCCCGGCACCAACGTGTGGGAGGCGCGCTGATGGCCCGGCAGAAGATTGCAGTGATCGGGGGCGGGGTGGGGGCAATGTCCACCGTGTTCGAGCTGACCGAACAACCCGGCTGGCAGGACAATTACGAGATCACGGTTTACCAGCTTGGCTGGCGGCTTGGCGGGAAGGGCGCAAGCGGGCGCAACAAGGACAAGGGCGACCGGATCGAGGAGCACGGACTGCACTTCTGGTTCGGCTACTACGAAAACGCCTTCAATCTGATCCAGCGGGTCTATGCC
>JAFEEP010000452.1 GCA_018241045.1 Pseudomonadota bacterium
GGCGAGCCGGGGCGGCCCGGTTGCGTGCTGGTCGGCTCCAGCTCGTTCTGGGAAGGGGTGGACCTGCCGGGCGACGCGCTGCAGCTGGTGGTGATCGACAAGCTGCCGTTTCCGCCGCCGGGCGACCCGTTGGTCGAGGCGCGCTGCCGCCGCATCGAGGCGGCCGGGCGCAGCGCCTTCTCGAGCCATTCGGTGCCCGAGGCGGCGGTGGCGCTCAAGCAGGGCGCCGGGCGGCTGATCCGCAGCGAGAGCGACCGCGGCGTGCTGGCGATCTGCGATCCGCGTCTGGCGAGCATGGGCTATGGGCGCCGGCTGCTGGCTGCCCTGCCGCCGATGCGGCGGCTGGGAAGCGAGGTTGAGTTTCAGGCCGCATTGCAGACTCTGGCGCAACCACCTGCAGATGGTGATTCATGACGCGAACGTAGACAAGGGCTACCTTGTCACCCTACCCACGCCTGTACTTCGATTTCAATTTTCGCCTGTTTATAGAGCACTGCCTGCACGCATGAGCGGGCAGGCAGGCCTTGGGGGAAGTGTTTGGCATATTCTTCGTTGAAGGCCGCGAAATCCTCTAGATTCGACAGCCAGATGGTGGCGCGCACGACTTGGGCCATACTGCTTCCGCACTCCTGCAGGTTCTGGGCGATGCGCTCCAGTACGGCACGGGTCTGCGTCTGGATATCGCCGGGCAGGATGTTGCCATTGGCGTCCATGGCGAGCACGCCGGAAAGGAACAGGAATCCGCCGGCCCGGACGGCCTTGGAAAAGGGGGCGGGCAGAGAAGAGGGGATGCGTTCGATGCTCATGTCTTGAGTTTCCTTCAGGAATTTCTGGTAATGACCTGGCCGTTGCGTGCACCGGTATGAATGCCCTGATGCCAAGTGATGCTTCCATTGACGATGACGGCCTCAATGCCTTCGGCCGGGCGCTTTGGGGAGGCGTAATCTGCGGCGTCACGGATCGTGGCGGCGTCGAACACCACGATGTCGGCGTGGTTGCCGACCTGCAGTGAGCCTCGTCCCGCGAGTCCAAAATTGCGCGCGGTGAGCCCGGTCATTTTCCAGACGGCGGTTTCCAACGGGAACAGCCCCACGTCGCGGCTGTAGTGGCCCAGCACGCGAGGGAACGTGCCCCACAGGCGTGGATGGGGGTTTTCTCCCACGGGAATGCCGTCGGAGCCGACCATGGTTTCGTCGAACGCGAGGATGCGCTGCACGTCGCTTTCATCCATCAGGAAATAGATGGCGCTTCCCGGTTGGAGTCGGTGCGATGCCTCGACTTTGTCCACGCCCCATTCGCGCGCGATGTCGTCGAGATCGCGGCCCGCGCATTCGGGGTGCGGCTGGCTGTCGGCGATGATCACGCGGCACTCGAGCATGCCGCGGTCGGGGCGGATCATGGTGGATCCGGCGGTGTAGGGGTAGCAATCCAGGCAGATCCGTTGCTTCTTCATGGCTTCGCGGATGTAGGGGAGCGTGACCTGCGACTTCCCGAAGTTCTGGGTGCTCTGAACCTTGTGATGCGAAACGACCACGGGTATGTCCAGTTCGCGGCCGATGCGGAAGGTTTCGCCCAGCGCATCCATGACCTGGTCCGCTTCATCGCGCATATGCGTGACGTAGAGCGCCTTGCGCGCGCTCAGGGGGTGTCCCACCTCGATGATCTCCTCCGTGGTGGCCTTGACCGCCGGTGGGTAGAAGGTGCCGGTGGAGAGGCCTATGGCGCCCGCTTCCAGGGCTTCCTCCACCAGCGCCTGCATGGCGGCGATTTCCCGCGGAGTGGCTTCGCGGTCGGTGGAATCCATGGTGATCACGCGCAGCGTGGAATGGCCCACCATCGCCGCCACGTTGACCGAGGCGGGCTGCGCGCGCAGCGCGTCGAGGTAGGCGCGGAACGTGGTGAAGCGGTCCTCGGCGGGCATGTCCAGCAGGCTCAGCGGCATGGGCAGGTCCATGTCCGAGCGCAAGGGTGCCGCGCTGATGCCGCAATTACCCGCGACCACGGTGGTCACGCCCTGCGAGATCTTGAACGGCATGGTGGCCTGGGACAGCACGGCCTGGTCGTCGTGGGTATGGGAATCGATGAAGCCTGGCGCCACGATGCGGCCCTTGGCATCGATCACCATGCGGGCGCCGTGGCCGCTCAGGTCGCCGATGGCGCTGATGCGGCCGTCTTTCACGGCGACGTCCGCATCGAAGCGGGGCGCTCGCGTACCGTCGATCACGGTGCCGCCACGGATCAGCAGGTCATGTCGGGTCGGATCCACAGTGGTCTCCTTCATGCATCAACGAAAGTGGCAGGCCACCAGATGCTCGCCCTGCCCGCCGGGGCTCGAGGGATTCTTGCGGGTCGAAAGCGGCGGCGTCTGCTCCTTGCAGACAGGCTGGGCGAGCGGGCAGCGTGTGTGGAAGCGGCAGCCCGGAGGAGGATTGGCGGGACTGGGCGGATCGCCCTGCAGCAGCATGCGCCTGGTCGGCGTGCGCGGGTTGGGCACGGGCACAGCGGAGAGCAGGATCTGCGTGTAGGGATGACGCGGCGCGTTGAACAGCGTCTCCCGGTCGGCCAGTTCCACGATCCGGCCGAGGTACATCACCGCGACCCGGTGACTGATGTGGCGCACCACGGAAAGATCGTGCGCCACGAAAAGGTAGGCAATGCCGAACTCGGCCTGTAGGTCCATGAGCAGGTTGACCACCTGGGCCTGCACCGAGACATCGAGCGCCGAGACCGGTTCATCGCAGATGATGAGCTTTGGCTGCAGGGCGAGCGCGCGGGCGATCCCCAGGCGCTGGCGCTGGCCGCCGGAGAACTCGTGCGGGTATTTGTCGATTGCTTCCGGCCGTAGGCCCACTTTGCTGAACAGCCACCGGATGCGCTCATCGCGCTCGGCCGCGGAATGCCGGCGGAAGTTCCTCAGCGGCTCGGCGACGATTTCACCCGCCCTCAGCCTCGGGCTCAGCGAGGCGTAGGGGTCTTGGAAGATGATCTGTACGTCGCTTCGGCGCTGGCGCATCTGCGCCGGGCTGAGCTTCAGCAGGTTTTCGCCGTCGAGCAGCACGGAGCCGGCCGTGGGCTCGATCAGGCGCATCACGGATTTGGCGGTGGTGGTCTTGCCGCAGCCCGATTCGCCCACCAGCGACAGCGTTTCGCTGCGCGCCACGGTGAAGGAGACACCGTCCACCGCCTGAACGGACGGTCGTGGCCGTGAGAACCATTGCCGGGGGCTGACGTAATGCTTGCGTAGCCCTTCGACTCGCAAGAGAGGGTCCGTGGCGTTCATGCGCTTGTGGCCTCCAGGGCGGATGTTTGCCGGCCTTCCTCCACCGCGAAGCAGGCTACGCCATGGCCTTGGCCTTGCTGCGTGAGCTCGGGGATCTCGGCCGTGCAGCGCGCATTGGCGAGGCTGCAGCGGGCCGCGAAGGCGCAGCCGCGGCGTGGCTGCAAGGGAGAGGGCACCAGGCCGGGAATTTCGGTCAGGCGCCTGCTGCGGGTGTTCATCGAGGGCATGGAAGCC
Source organism: Pseudomonadota bacterium (assembly GCA_018241045.1). Taxonomy (GTDB): domain Bacteria; phylum Pseudomonadota; class Alphaproteobacteria; order Sphingomonadales; family Sphingomonadaceae; genus Novosphingobium. Next base: position 3,515 of record JAFEEP010000452.1, read on the forward strand.
ATCAGCGCGCGCGTGTACGGATGCAGCGGGTTGTCGAAGAGCTCGTTCACATCGGCCTCTTCAACCTTGCTGCCGGCATACATCACGATCACGTCGTCGCAGCTTTCGGCGACCACACCCAGATCGTGTGTGATCATGACCACGCCCATGCCCAGTTCACCCTGCAGGCGCTTGATCAGGTCGAGGATCTGCGCCTGGATGGTCACGTCCAGCGCGGTGGTGGGTTCGTCGGCGATCAGCACCTCCGGATTGCAGGCCAGGGCGAGTGCGATCATCACGCGCTGGCGCATGCCGCCTGAGAGTTGGTGCGGGTATTCCCTAGCGCGGCGCTCCGGCTCTGGAATTTGCACCAGGCGCAGCATTTCCACCGCGCGCGCCATGGCCTGACCCCGGCTGGTCTTCTGGTGCCTGTGCACCGTTTCGGCGATTTGCCGGCCCACCGTGAGCACGGGGTTGAGTGAGGTCATCGGCTCCTGGAAGATCATGGAAATGCGGTTACCACGGATGGCGCGCATCTCGGCCTCGCTGAGCGAGAGCAGGTCGGTGCCTTGCAGCCGCACGGCGCCGTACAGCCGGGCCGGCGGCGTGGGCAGCAGCCGCATGATCGACATGGCCGTCACGCTTTTGCCGCATCCGGATTCACCGACCACGCCCAGCGTTCGCCCCGCGCGAACGATATAGGAAATGCCGTTCACGGCGCGGGCTGGGCCGTCGAGCGTGCTGAAGTGCGTGTGAAGATGGTCGACCTCGAGCAGAATTTCGCCCTCGGCCGGCATGTTGCGTGCGGGAATGTCCATCGTGAGCTCCGCAGCCTCAAAGCTGGCGCGCGAGGCGGGGGTCGAGCGCGTCACGCAGGCCATCGCCAAGCAGGTTGATGGCCAGCACCGTGACGGCCAGCAGCACGCCGGGGTAGAGGATGATGTGGAAGGCCACCGCCACAAAATTGCGGCCTTCCGCCATCATGTTGCCCCAACTGGGCGTGGTCGGCGGCACTCCGACGCCGAGGAAGGAAAGCGCCGCCTCTAGCAGCACTGCGGAAGCCGCGATGAAGGTGGCTTGCACCACCAGCGGCGCCACCATGTTGGGCAGCACGTGGCGAAGCAAAATGGTGGGCAGCCGCGTGCCGACCGCATGGGCGGCTTCCACGAAGAGTTGCTCGCGCAGTGTGAGCGCCAGCGAACGCACCAGCCGCACCACGCGAGGCACTTCGGGCACGATGATGGCCACAATCACCGTGGTGAGGCTCGCGCGGATCACGGCCATCAGCGCGATCGCCAGGAGAATGCCCGGAATAGCCATCAATCCGTCCATGATGCGCATGACGATGCCGTCGAGTCGGCGCACGAAGCCGGCCAGCAGGCCCAGCACTACGCCCAGCAGGGCGGAGACCGAAGCCACGCTGATGCCTACGATCAGTGAGACGCGGCCGCCCCACACGGTTCGGCTGAACACGTCGCGGCCGAGCGCATCGGTGCCGAACCAGTGCTCGGAAGAAGGCAGCTGCATGCGCGCCAGCGGATCGATGTCCTGCGGATCATGTGTAGCGATCCATGGCGCGGCCAGCGCGACGAAGGCTACGACCAGGAGCAGCACGGCGCCGAGAATCAGCGTGGGATGCTTGCGCGCCCAGCGCCAGCGGGGCGGCACGAAGACCGTCCCATCGCCTGGCGGCGCGTTCTTCAGGGCTGACGGCGCGGAGGAGGGCATCATGGCGTCAGTATTGGATGCGTGGGTCGAAGAGCCGGTAACTCAGATCGATCAGCAAGTTGATGATCACGTAGACGCCCGCTGAAAGCAAAAGCACGCTCTGGATCACCGGGTAGTCGTGGCGCTGCACGGAATCGACCACCAGCCGGCCGGCCCCGGGGATGGCGAACACGGTTTCGGTCACGACCACGCCGCCGATCAGGAGCGCGATGCCCATGCCCACCGTGGTCGCGATAGGCACCGCTGCGTTGCGCAGCGCATGGAGCAGCACCGACAGCACGCCCAGTCCCTTGGCCCGCGCAGTCCGGATGTAGTCCTCGTGCAGGACTTCCAGCACGGTTGCGCGCGTCATCCGAGTGATCAGCGCGATGTATACCAGCGCCAGATTCACGCACGGCAGCACGATGCTGCGCAGCCATGGTCCCGCGCCTTCGCTGAAACCGACGTAGCCCTGCACGGGAAACCACGGCAGGCGGATGGCGAAGCCGTAGATCAGTAGGTAACCGACCAGGAAGGCAGGCACCGAGAATGCCAGCACCGCGAAGATCATGACCAGCCGGTCGATCAGGCTACCCGCGCGGTACGCGGCCAGCGTACCCAGCGGAATGGCGAGCACCACGGTGATGAGCATCGTTACCAGGGCGATGCTCAGGGTCGGCTCGATCCGCTGGCCGAGCAGGGTGGTCACCGGAACCTGCGTGAAGATCGAGGTGCCCAGGTCGCCAGTCGCCAGCTTGCCGATCCAGATCATGAACTGCTGCCATATGGGTTGGTTCAGTCCCAGGGTTTCCCGCAGGTTCCGGATGTCCTCCTCCGTCGCGAGATCGCCCGCGATGAGTGCGGCCGGATCGCCCGGCGAGAGGTGGATCAGTAGGAAGACCACGATGGCCACCACCGCCATGACGGGCAGAGTGGCAACGAGGCGGCGAAGGATGTAGCCCATGACCAGACGCTAAGGGTGGAGAGCCGGGCGGTTACTTGTCGAGCATCCAGACCAACGGCATACCGCCCCAGAGCTTGTCGAGGCCCTTGATGTTGGTGCGCGCAGCGTAGGCCATGGAATACTGGCCGGCGTTGATGTAGGGCACGGCCTCGAAGGCGCGAGCCTGGAAGGCATCGAGACGCTGCTTGCGCTCGGTGGCGTTGGCCGACTGGAGCCAGGCGGTGCGCAGCTCGTCGAGCTGCTTGTCGCAGGGCCAGCCGGGCAGCGAATTGCCGCACGCCGGGGACAGGTAGGCGTTGGTCACGGGGGAGTTGGCGTCGAATTCGCCGGCCACCGTCACGTACACGTTCCAGCCGCCTGCCGAGGGCGCCTCCTTCTTGGCGCGCCGGGCAGTGACCGAGGCCCAGTCCATCGACTGGGTGTCCACATTCATGCCGATGCTGCGCAGGGTCTGCGCGGCCATCAGGGCGGAGCCATTGTGGTAGGTGATGTCGGTGGGGACCAAGATCACCACCTTCTCGCCCTTGTAGCCGGATTCGGCCAACAGGGCCTTGGCTTTCGCCAAGTCCGGCTTGGCCCAGGCCTGCGAACCGGCCGCCGTGTCGTTGGGGCTGCCGCAGATGAAGAAGGTGTGGCAATAGGCCATACGCATGTCCGGCGGGTAACCCATCGCCGCGAGGAATTTCTCCTGGTTCACGGCCGCCTGGAAGGCCTGGCGGGCCTTGATGTTGTTAAAGGGCGGATGCAGGTGGTTGAGCACCAGGAACGCTTGGAAGCTTCCCCCGCTGCCCACCTTGATGTCCTTGTTGGCCCGCAGCGGCGCGATGTAATCCGGGGGGACCGATTCGATGTAGTCCACCTCGCCGCGCTGGAGGGCGGCTACCGAACTGTTCGAATCAGGCAGGTAGAGCCATTCCACGCGGTCGAACTTGCTCGCCTTGGAGCCGGCCAGGCCGCTGGGGGCCTCGGTGCGCGGCACATACTGCGGATTACGCACAAACACTGCCTTGTTGCCGGGCACCCACTCGTCGCGCTTGAAGATGAAGGGACCGGAGCCCAGGGACTCATTGATCGGCGAGGTGGTGGGCAGCTTGGCCAGCCGCTCGGGCAGGACGAAGGCTGGGTAGCCGGAAGGCTTGGCGAGCGCATCCAGCACCATGCTGAAGGGCTGAGCCAGCGTCATGGTAAAGGTTCGGGGATCCACCGCCTTCCATTCCACGCCTCCGGCCACCATGGCGCGGCCAAAGCTGTCGCGGCTGGTCCAGCGCTGGAGGGAGGCAATCGCGTCCGCCGAGGTGACCGCCGAGTCGTCGGAAAACTTCAGACCGGGCCGAAGCGTGAAGGTCCACTGCTTGTGGTCGTCCGACTGGCTGTATTTCTCGACCATCTGCGGCTGGGGCTTGCCGCTGGCATCCTGCGAGAACAAGGTGTCATACACCATGTAGCCGAAATTGCGCGAGATGTAGGCCGTGGTGAAGGTCGGGTCGATAATCTTCAGATCGGCATGCGCGACCATGCGCAGGGTCTTTCCAGGGGCCTGGGCCATCGCCTGGGGGCTGAGCGTGCCGAGCGTGAAGGCGCCGAAAGCAGCCAAGGCGGCGAGTGTGCGTCGTTTCATCATTGGATCTCCAGAAGGGTTCGTCACAAGGAAACAGGAAGCGAGGTGCTGCGAATCAGCCAGCGATGGAGTCCACTGGCCACTTGGGGCGCTGGATCTTCTTGAAGGGAAGGGTGCTCAGGTCCAGCGTCACGGAGCCGGGCGCGGCGACATAGATCACGTGCTTTCCCACTTTGGAGAAAGAGGCGTAGAAGTGCTGGGAAGACTTCACCACGATCAATTTCTTGGCGGCCAGGTCGCAGCCGAGCTGTGTGAACATGTCCGTGCCCATGGCCTGGTTGCGCAGCGTAATCAGAACGATCTCGATGCCGTCGGCTTCCACCAGGGCGCTGTCTCCCATCTGCGTGGGGGAGCCTGCCAGCCCGGTCATGATCATGTCCCGCTTGAGCGCCTTGACCGTGCAATCCAGGTCCAGCGGCTGGCCCGAAAGCGGGCTGATCTTGCCGCCAATGCGCATCCGCAGGCGGGCGCCCTCGCCGGCATCGAAGGCGATGCGCACAGCGATCGGATCCCACAGAGGGCCTAGCGCGGCATTGGTGACGCCGCGCTCGATCATGCGCTGGAGCACGAAGGTGGAATCGCTTGCGGCGCCGCCGCCGGGGTTGTCGGCGCCGTCGGCGATGATCACGGGGCCGCTTTCGAAAGCCAGCGCTTGGTCCAGCGCTTCATCGATGGGTGGGTAGTTCACGGTGAGCGCGTCCTTCATGCCGATCACCTCATCGGCCAACTGGCGAGCCAGGGTCTGGGCCTGGCTGGCGTTGCCGTCGGTATAGACCAGCATCTTGGTGCCCATGCCGGGCACGTCGCCCCAAGGAAAGCCGTGCGCGAGGGAGATGGAGAGCACGCCGTCCCTGCCCTCCAGCGCCTGCATGCGTTCCACGAAGCCGCGCGCCGGCTGGCGCGAGGTATGGACGGTGAGGATCAGGCCCGTGTCCATCATGGCCGCCACGGGGTGAATTTTCTTCTGCGCCGCGGTCACGCACAGATCCACCAGTTCCAGGCCGCGCTCGAGCACGTCGGTATGCGGATATTCCTTGAAAGTGATGATCACGTTCGCGTTTTCCACCATCTCGGTGGTGAGATGGCAGTGCGGATCGAGTTCGGCGCCGACGATCGTGTCCGGCCCGACCATGGCGCGCACGCGTTGCAGCAGATCGCCCTCACAGTCATCGTATCCGTCGGCCACCATGGCGCCGTGCAGCCCGAGCAGCACTACGTCTACCGGCAGGGCGGCTTTCAAGTCGGCCAGCAGCTCGTCGCGCAGGCTCTCGTAGGCGTGGCGCGTGGTGATACCGCTGGGCTGGGCACCCGCCACCATGCCTTCGATCAAGGTCCAGCCGGCATCCTTGCCGCGCATGCGCGCGGCGACCAATGGGCCGGAGAACAGCGTCAGGGTCTCCGGGTGCTTTCCGGCGGGATAGTAGCCGCGGTCGCGAAAGGAGGATGTGCTCGTCGGCATGGGGCCGAAGGTATTCGTCTCGGTGGCGAGGGAGGCGCTGAAGATACGCACGGCTGGTACTCCTGTAGCGAATGAAGAAAGAAATCAGCTAGGCAACAATCGATTGGCGTCCACGCAGGCGGCGTGGACTCAGCATCTCGGCGGTAAGACCGAACGACGCGGGATGGGCGGGAACCGGTAGGCCTCGCGCGAGTGCCGCGCAGGTTTCACCCATGGCGGCGGACGTCTGGATGCCATAGCCGCCCTGCGCGGCGATCCAGAAGAAGCCTTCCACTTGGTCGTCGAAACCGCCCACCAGGTCGCCATCGGCCACGAAGGAGCGCAGTCCGGCCCAGGTGCGGGTGGGCCGCTTGATCTCCAGCGTGGTCGATTCCTGGATACGGTGGATGGCCAGCGCGATATCCAGTTCTTCCGGCTGGACGTCCTGCGGGTCCACCGGGTCCGCGTTGGCGGGCGAGCCCAGCAGCATGCCGGCATCAGGCTTGATGTACCAGTCTTCGCTGGCGTCGTGCACCATGGGCCAGCACTGGTAGTCCTGGCCGGCGGGGCCCGCGAATATGAACGCCGAGCGGCGGCAAGGCTGGAGGCCTAGGGGCTGCGCGCCGGCGAGTTTTCCGATCACGTCGCACCAGGCACCCGCGGCATTAAGCACCACAGGCGCTTCATAGGTCTTTCCGCCGGCGGTGACCTGCCAGTGTCCGTCCGCACGATGCATGGCCGACACCTCCGCGTCACACACCAGCGTGCCGCCGGCTTGCCGCATGCTGCGCAGGTAGCCTTGGTGGATCGCGTGGACGTCCATGTCGGCAGCGTCCGGTTCATAGACGGCGCCGATTAACATGTCGGCCCGCAGTGCTGGAACGAGCGCACAGGCCTGCGCTGGTGTCAGGCGGCGAGCAGTTGCAGACATGGCGCTGAGGACGTTCCAATGCTCGTCCAGTGTGGTTTGCCGGTCAGGTGTTGCAACCATCAACGCACCGCGAGGCGCGAGCAGAGGATAGGCGCTGAAACCCGGTGGGGGAGATTGCAGGAAAGCACGGCTGGCCTGCGTGAGTGCGCGCACTTGCGCGGTGCCGTAGCTTTCCATAAAGAGCGCTGCGGAACGTCCAGTCGAGTGATATCCAGGTTGTGGCTCACGCTCCAGGACTGTGGTGCGCCCATGCGGTGCGAGCCAGTGGGCAACCGACGCGCCGGCGATGCCTGCACCGATAATCAGGTAGTCGGTTTCGATGGCGGTCGTGTTGGGTGTCATGATCCAAGAGGTGCAATTGGAGCCGAAGCTGGGATGGATTCGGTGAGATGGCTCCCGTTCACACGAAGCAAGTCTATATCAAAATTTTACGTATACGAAAAAAATCGGAGATTTCAGGGTAATCACGTAGATGGATGGCTACCCAAGTCGATGCATTTTTTCGTTCATGCAAAATTCTATCAACCACCACAACCCTTCGACTTGTAGCATCGGTCGGTGTGCTGGTGGGTTGTGAGTCCTGCCGAACACGTGCGGTGCAAAGGAACGAAATCATGAAAATTGGCGAGACTGCGGAACCGCGGCACCACCATGAGGGGCTGTTGCTGGATCGCGAGACCTTCGGTCGCAGGCTGCGCGATGCCCGCAGAGGCTTGGGCTGGACACTGCAGCACCTATCGGAACTTTCCGGCGTCTCGGTGCCGACGATTTCGCGCGCCGAGCGCGGCCAACTGGCTTTGGGTTACGAGAACTTTGCTGCACTGGGGCATGCCCTGAAGATGGACATGAACGCCATGTTCGCGGCAGATGGCGTGAAGACAGCGGCATTGCGGTCTCCTGTCGTCACGCGCTTCGGTCAGGGAGTGGCCTATTGTGGCCGTTCCTTTACGTATGAATTTCTTGGCACCGGTGCGACCGGAAAGCTGATGAACCCCGTGGTTGGAACGGTACATGCCCGGCGCATTGAAGGTCCGGAAGATTTTGCGCGCCATGCAGGGGAAGAATTTGCATACGTGCTATCTGGCGTTCTTGAGGTGCATTTCGATACGGGACAAGTCGTGCGATTGGCGCGTGGCGATTCAATCTACTATGACAGCAACATCGGCCATGCGTACATCAGCATCAGCAGGCAGCTTGCTCGTATCGTCGGCGTTACATCAACCGAAAGTCTCATGATGCGCAAGGCGCGAACCGGTGTTGTGCGTGTTGCCAAATCAGCCTCATCGCCGTCCTCGAAGCGGCGCGCCATGTAGACGTCAGGTGCCGATGTGACGGGGGCAAGCTTGCTGCTGGCGGTCACGTCAATGCTGGCAGCTGCTTGGGCTTTGTTCAGGCGTGGCCGTCCATTTTGGCCGCTCGCAAACGGACTTAGGTCGCGTGATCAACGTGAAGCAGGCGGTGCTGACCGCGCGCCCCCCGGGCTATTCCACCGGCCCCAGCGGGGTGGCGCCGGCCCGGCTGTTCGAATGCTGGGGCATCGCGGAGCAAATCCATAAGCGCATCGTCACGCCGCCGCTGACGTGCCTGTGGGCTCGCTGGTGGCAAGCGGCGAGGTCTCGAGCTGGGTTTTCAGCAGTTCAGCGAGCTGATGCACCTGCGGGGCATTGCCGTGGTCGGCACGCTGCCGGCAGCCATTCAGATCGAGACGGTTTTTGCGAGCAGCGTGGTGACTACGTCAAAGCGGCCGGATGCGGTGCGCGCGCTGCTGGCGTTCATGGCCTCGGACGACGCGGAAAACGTCAAGCGCTGGCACGGCATGGCGCCGGCCTAGTCCACACTCACCAAAGCTGCCACCACGGCTTGTCGGCGCCGCCGAAGCCCCGCGCCAGGTAGGTGCTTTGCGGGTAGTTCTGCTCCAGCACGCGCTTGGCGTCGTCGCTCAGTTGCGTCATGCCCAGCTTGTCGTAGGCGCGCACCAGGATGTACAGCCCTTCTTCCA
>JAFEEP010000453.1 GCA_018241045.1 Pseudomonadota bacterium
GTGACGATCGAATACCAGTGACGAAGCAGGCGCGAGCGCGCTTGCCGCCGTGCCGATGATGGCGCGTGATCGGCCGCTGGGGCCCAGCGGTTGCAATGCGCCGTCGCCCTGGTCAACATAGAGACCCGCTCCGCTCCAGCCCGGATCAGGTGAGGATGCGGCTGCCAGGACAAGCGGCGTCGCGGTTCCGGCATTGCCGTCCCAGGGAAGCTCGCACACCGCCAGGACCGTCGGCGCGAGGGTCTGATCGGGGGCAGGCAAGGCTCGCCCGGGATCGCTGGCGAACGTGCTGTCGATTGCGGGGGAAAGCCGGACGAGGGTCAGGTCAACCCCGTGGCTGCGCCATTCCCATTCGCGAACCCGCCACAGGCCGGGATGACCGGGCAGCGATACGGTCGCGCCGGGGCGAACTGCCGGGTCGAGCTGGGTCACGCGCCAGGATATGGTCTGGCGCGCCCATTGGGTGCGTTTGACAGCGCCCTCGATCAGGTTCCGCGCGGTTTGCGCGGTAAGCGCGGCGGGCAGTTCGATCGTTCGGGGTTGGCCCGGTGCTGGCCTTCCCCCCGCGCGCTGTGCGCCGGGCTGATAGTCGCGGTCGACATCGTAGTAGCGCAGCACCGCTACCGGTTGATCGGCTTCCGGCGCGCGCGTGCGGGCATAGCCGGCATTGCCGCCGAAATCCTCGCGTTCGGTCGAAGTAGCCGCTTCGGGCAGGGCGATCGCTACGGACTGATGGCGATCGGGGCGGATTGTCAGCAGGCTGTCACAGGCATCGCAATCGACGGGGAACAACGGATCGAGCGCCGACAGGGTATCGCCCAGTGCGCCTTCCAGTGAGAGTCCCTCGACTCCGGGGAGGGGCGCCGCGGCATCGACGTCTGCGATCACGCCATCGACGAGGTTCATCAACGAAAGTGTTCCGCTGTCGGCGATCACCTCGAAGGTCAGGGCGGGAAGGCGATTGCCGAAATCGGCGAGTTGCAGGTCTTCGAACACCGCATAGGCCAGCCCCGAATAGGCCGGACAGCGGCCCGCCGCCTCTGCGGCAGCGAGCAGAGGATCGGGTGGCTGATCGCCGGTGCCGCGATGCAGGCGCAGGGTGCCGCCGGTCTTGAGGTCGCCCGCCGAGCCGCGCAGCAGCTTGCCGTCCGCCCAGATCCGGCCGATGTCCACGATCGGGCGGCTCGACAGGGCGACCGCGAAGGATGCGGTGTAGGTATATTCGGTGGTTGAAGGTCGGCCCTTGCCGTTGCCGTGGCTCTCCTTGTGCTCGACCAGGTCGGTCGCCCAGATGATCTGCCCGGCAACCCGCATCCGCCCGAACTGGCGCGGGATCGGCATACCATAGCTTGAAGTGGTGACCGACAGCTCGGCGAGGCGCGGGCCTTCGCGGCCCTTGCCGCCGCCAAGGATCAGCGCATCGACCTGGCGCCCGGCAAGCGCGCCGATCGCGCCGCCCAGGGGGCCGCCCAGCAGGGTGCCGATCGCGGTGAAGACCAGGGTAGCCATGGAATATCCTTCAGGTGGTTGGGTTTGCGCGCCAATGATGAACGACCGGGCCCTGGGGCAAGGCGCTGGTTCTGACGACACGGCGCAGCCCGGCGTGAGCGTGGATCCAGGCCGCATCCTCCACCGCAATCGCGAGGTGGAACTGGGCAGCGCCGAGTTTCTGCATCACCACATCGCCGGGTTCGACAGGGCCGGTGGAGGCGGCGAAGCCGAGGGAGTCGGGCGCGGGCAACCATGCATGGATCGAGCCCATGCGCAGGCGATATCCACTTGGCAGTTCGACGTTGACTCCACAGGCGTGCAGCGCCGCGGCGAGTACGCCGACGCAATCGAGACCGGTTGCCGGATCGCGACCGTGAAGCCGGAACGGTGCGCCGACCAGCCCCTGCGCGGCTTCGGCCAGAGTGGTTGGGGTCAGGCTCATTGCGCAGGGCTCGGGTAGCGGGTGACGAGGTCGTTGCCGGGCAGGAAGGGCTCGCCCTGAAAGTTGACGGCATTCGCGAAGCGCGCCGCGCAAGTCGCAAGGGTGCGGTCGCAGCCCTCACGCAATAGTACGGCGCAGCCCGGCGGGGGAGGCAGGTCGATCGGGGTATCGAATACCAGGGCGCCGCCTTGTGCCGCGACGATCCCCATTGTCGTCCCGGCGAGGGGACCGTCGAGCCAGCGCAAGTGCCCACCGACGAAGCCTTGCAACGGCAACGGTTCGAGCAGTGTCGCACAATTGCCGGGCGGATCGAATGATAGCAGCCGCGCCATGCGGGAAAAGCGAGAGGCCGACAGGTTGCATCCCGGTCCGCAGAACACCGCGCGGCAGCTCGGGCTGGTGCGCGGCACCGGATCGCGCTGCAGCTCGGCCTTGCGCGATTGCAGCGTGGCGGTGAAGGCTCCGGCCTCCTCCGCGACGGTGCCGATCGAACCGCGATAGAGCACGTGGCGTTCGAGGCTTTCCCAGTCGACCACCCCGATCAGCACCGCCGCGCCATCGTAGCGGCCCAGAGCCAGATCGCTCGCCGCGATCGAATCGTGGCTGAGCGCGCCCTGGACCTCGGCGCTGTCCGGCTCGAAATCGGCCGAGCGACGAATGGCCGAGGGAACCATGCCGGGCGCGGCGCGGTGCAGCACCCCGTCGAACCACAAGTCGTTGTCATGGGTGGTGAAGCCCAGCGACACCCCGTCGCGCCGGGCGACGCGCCAGAAGGTTGCGACGCATTCGAGCGGCTGGCTGAACCAGGTGCGGGTCATGGCGCGGCCTCGCGGATCTCGATCACCGGAACGCTTGGCGCCTCGCCTGCGGCGAAGACCGCGCCCGAAACATCGAGCTTGTCCTCGGCGAAGCGGACCGGAACGTCGAAGGTGAACCCGGCACGAACTTCGGCGCCAATGGCCGGCGGAGATGTGAAGCGGACCACGCCCGCCGGGTCAAGCGTCCAGCCGCTCGTCACCGCGGCCCCGGCGACACTGACGATCACGCTGCCTGCATGAGGCCGGGTGATCCGGCGCAATTGTTCGGCCTCGCCCTCGCCATAGCGCTTGATCAGCGGAAAGCTGGCCTTGAGGCCGTCGCCGGTGCCAAGAAACTGGTCGCTGGCCACGGGTAGCCCGGTCATCCCGTTCGAACTGTAGTCGGAGGGGTCGCGCAGGCGGAAACCGCGCGCCGCCCCGCGCCGGGCGCGGAAAAAAGCGAGGAGCTGGCCGAGTTCGGCCTCGGAGCGCACGCCGGGACCGACATCGAAGCGCAGCCGCGCGTTGGACCAAAGACTGTTGCGCCGCTCGAACCCCGATGCAGTGACTGCGACGCTGGTGGAGAACTCCGGAGTGACGGTGGCATCGCGGCCCAGCGCGAGCGGATAGGGCACGTCATCGAAGGGTAGCATATCGTCCTCGTCGGGTGGGGCAGGCA
>JAFEEP010000454.1 GCA_018241045.1 Pseudomonadota bacterium
ACGGTCACCCCGATGTCGCGCCAGCCACGGGTCGATGTCGCCAGCAGATTGATCGGGGTTTGCGTCACCGTGCTGCGCAGAACCGGACGATATTGCCCCTTGTGCCGGGTCAGCACGATCAGGGTGCAGCCGCCGCGCCCGCAATAGCTTTGATCGGTCACATAGATGAAAGCTTCCGGTCGGCCATCGCCGTTGAGGTCGGCGTTGGCGCGCTTGTACTGCGTCACGTGCAGGGTCTGCCTGACGTATGCCGCAACCGGATCGGGCCGCGAGGCACTGGTGGCACTGGCCGAGCCAGTCAAAATAATGCTTGAGATCAACAGGAACCGCATTGATCTATAGTGACAGCACTGGTCGCCACTAACCAGTCCAAAATCCCGCCGTTCCAGAGATTCCGTCCCGCCGGCGCGGCCTACAAGGCCGGGTTGTTATAGCAATGCCAGGTGAAGATGGCGGTCGCCCCGCGGTGCGGGCGCCAGGCTTCGGCGAGTTCGCGGGTGCGTTTTTCACTGGGGCGTTCCTCAAGATCGAGCAGCTTGGCCAGCCCGGCCTGGACGGCCAGATCACCGGCCGGCCAGATATCGGCGCGACCCTCTGCGAAGAGCAAGTAGATCTCGGCGGACCAGCGGCCGATGCCCTTGATGCGGACCAGTTCGGCGATCGCCGCCTCGTCATCGACGGGAAGAGAATCGAAATCGAGCTGGCCCTGGTCGACCAGTTCGCACAAACTGCGCATATAGCCCTGCTTCTGCCGTGACAGGCCGCAGGCGCGCAGGGTGTCGAAATCGGCGGCGAGTACCCGCGCCGGATCGGGGTCGGCCCCGGCAAAGTCCTCGAACTTGCGCCACATCGAGGCCGCGGCGGCGACGCTGACCTGCTGGCCGACGATGGTGCGCATCATCGTGACATGGCCGCGGTCGCGGATGCGCGGCTCGGGGTATCCGGCCTTGTCGAGTGCGCGGGCGATCCCCGGCTCGATCGCGGCCACCGCATCGAGGCCCTGTTTGATCTGCTGCGCGCTCAGTCCCATCGTCGTCTCGCTTGCAAAGGTCCGGCAAGGTGGTTAGCAGCCCGGCCAAGGCGCGGGAAGGGCCGCGAAGCGAAGGGAATCAGACGCGATGCCGAAGCTGGTGATTGTCAATCGTGCGGGTGAGGAATCGACGGTCGAGGCTGCTGCCGGGCTGTCGGTAATGGAAGCGATCCGCGACAACGGCTTCGACGAATTGCTCGCGCTGTGCGGCGGCTGCTGCAGTTGCGCCACCTGTCACGTCCACGTCGCACCCGAATGGTCCGACAAGCTTCCCGCCATGAGCGAGGACGAGAACGACCTGCTCGACAGCTCGGATCATCGCGACGACACCTCGCGCCTGTCGTGCCAGATCCAGCTGACCGACGCGCTCGACGGCCTCAAGGTGGCGATCGCCCCGGAGGATTGAGGCGGGCTTTAGCGGGCAATAGCGCAAATCGTTTGCGCTCGGGCCGGGGCGAACCTACCTCTCGCGCCATGACAGCTCCCGTCTCGCGCACCGACACGCTCGATCTTATCGGCAATACCCCGCTGGTCCTGCTCAAGGGGCCAAGCGAGGCTGCGGGCTGCGAGATCTGGGGCAAGTGCGAGTTCGCCAACCCCGGCGCTTCGGTCAAGGACCGCGCCGCGCTGTGGATCGTGCGCGATGCCGAGGCGCGCGGCACCCTGAAGCCTGGCGGGACGATCGTCGAGGGCACGGCGGGCAACACAGGGATCGGCCTGGCGCTGGTTGCCAACGCGCTGGGTTACAAGACCGTCATCGTCATGCCCGAGACGCAATCGCGGGAAAAGATGGACACCCTGCGCGCGTTGGGCGCGGAGTTGGTGCTGGTCCCGGCAGCGCCGTTCTCCAACCCAGGCCACTTCGTTCACACCTCGCGCCGCCTGGCAGAGGAGACCGAGGGCGCGGTCTGGGCCAACCAGTTTGACAATATCGCCAACCGCAAGGCCCATATCGAAAGCACCGCCCCCGAAATCTGGGAGCAGATGGGCGGGCGAGTCGATGGCTTTACTTGTGCGGCGGGAACCGGCGGGACGATCGCCGGGGTCGGGCTCGGCCTCAAGGCCTTCGACGAAACCATTCGCGTCGCCCTGACCGATCCGCACGGCGCGGCGCTCTACAACTATTTCGCCTGCGGGGAATTGAAGGCCGAAGGGTCGTCGGTCGCCGAAGGGATCGGGCAGGGGCGGATCACCGCCAACCTCGAAGGCGCGCCGATCGACACCCAGTTCCGCATCTCCGATGAGGAGGGCCTCGAATGGGTGGCGCGGCTGCTCAGCGAGGAGGGGCTGTGCCTCGGCCTGTCCTCGGGGATCAACGTCGCCGGGGCAGTGGCGCTGGGGCGGCAACTGGTCGCCGAAGGACGCCGCGAGGCGCGCGTGGCGACGATCCTGTGCGACACCGGATTCCGCTATCTGTCGAGCCTCTACAATCCCGAATGGCTGAAATCCAAGGGTTTGCCGGTCTTTCCCTGGCTCGCCTGATCGGCTAGACTGCGCGTCGAGATGGCAAGCCAACCGCCACACAGGGTCCTGGAGCCGTTGGCTCCGCAGCACTACATTCCGCCTTCGATGCGGGATTTGCGTGCTCACGCCGTGCAGCGCCTGCAAGCGGGGCTGTTCGGGCTGTCGGCGATCGTCCTGATCGTCGGCCTCGCCAACATCATCAAGGACCGCGCCGCGCTGACCGATGATGGCGTCCGTCCGATCGCCAGCGCAGCAGCCAGCGCCAAGGCTGAAAAGAACGATCCGCTGGCGGATATCGGCGTGGTTCCTTCAGCGGTGCCCAGCGAAAGCGCCTCGCCTCATCCCGCCACTGCATCCGGACCCCGCAATTAGGGCAAGGCCGGTCCTTGCGGTAGCCGCGCTGCTGACGCTCGCCGTCGGGGTTGCCCTGCTGGCGCGTGGGCGTGTCGCACCAGGCGGCGGGGCGATCGGGCTGTTTACCACCCTGCCGATCCTGTGGAGCGAGCAAGCCGACGTTGCGGGTCTGCTCAAATCCACCGAAGCGTCGCACTGGGCGCGCCAGACGCTGCGCGATCGCGGTGCGATCGTTGCGCTCGATACGCTGTCCGCGCCCGGCGGGAAGGGGCCGCTCGATCGCGTCCATCGGCTGGTCATCGCCCAGCCGCGCCCGCTCAGTCCCGCCGAAAACGTCGCGGTCGACGCCTGGGTGCGGGGTGGAGGACGCCTGCTGCTGCTAGCCGATCCGGCGCTGACCGCGGAATCGAACTTCGCGATCGGCGATCCTCGTCGCCCCCAGGCGGTGGTGCTGCTCTCGCCGATCCTTAAACGCTGGGGGCTCGAGTTGCAGTTCGACGAGGCTCAGGCGTTTGGCGAGCACACGGTCGCCGTGTCGGGCCTGTCGGTGCCGGTGAACCTGCCCGGCCGCCTCGCCGTCCGCGATGCCCGCGCCTGCCGCGCCGAGGGTGCAGGACTGGTCGCGGTCTGCCATGTCGGACGCGGTCGGGTGACCGCCCTGGCCGACGCTGCGGTGCTCGACCGCGACGATCCCGACGGAACTCGCGCCAAGGCCTTTGCCGCCCTGCTCGATCGCGCTTTCGCCGAGTGAAATCGACCCCATTGGGGATATTGCGGGACAGGGGCCGATTCCACGGTAGAGTCGCGCTCTAAGCCGCTGAAATTTGTGGGGAACAAAGTGTAAACGATGGAATTTGGGGAGGTATTTGACAGGAATCAAATATTTTAAAATCATATAGTTACCGAGTTATCCCGCGAAATCCCGCAATTTTCCCTTCCATCCCCACGCGAGCAGCGGTAATGAATCGCTTCATCGACAGCAGAATTTCATCGCCGCACCCGATTCCGGGTGAACTGGCCGCGAGGATGTGCGGGCAGGCGGGGGAGGGATTTTCTTGGGGACCGGGGAAACCCGGGAAGTGGGCGGTACGACGTGGAGGCTGCACGGCCGATCAGTTATAGCGGTCAGGGCTTTTCGCTGTTGGGCGAAAAGGGCCGTTTCGTGCTGCCCCCCGACTTCCGCAAGGCGGTGCGCGATTCCGGCAACGGTGAGCGCGTCCTGTGCCTGACCAAGCATACCCGCTGGAAATGCCTGATCGGCTTTGGCCTTGGCCGGAAAGCGCAATTCGAAACCGAGCTGGACCGCGAGGAGCGCATCGCGCTTGAACGCGGGATCGACTTCGATCGCGAGCTGCGCTCCAGCCAATTGCACGGCTTCGCGCAGGTGCCATTCGACGAAAGCGGGCGGTTCGTCATGCCTGAGCGCTACTTCAAGTTGGGCGCGATCATGGATGCCATCTATCTGCAGGGTGGCGGCGTGCAGTTCACCATCTGGAACCCCGATGAACTGGCCGCGATGGGGCCGGGCTGGGAAGACGCGCAGGAGGCCTGCCTCGATCTCGCCACCAAGGCGCGCAACGGGAAGGGCGGGAAATGACGTCCGCCCCGCACATCCCGGTCCTGCTTGATGAAGTGATCTCCGCGCTGGCGCCAGAACCCGGTGCGGTGATTGTCGACGCGACCTTCGGAGCCGGGGGGTATTCGCGCCGGATCATCCAGGCCGGGGCGACGGTCCACGCCTTCGACCGCGATCCCGATGCGATTGCCGCCGCGCGTGCCTGGCCCGAAACGCGCGAGGACCCGCCGCGCCTGGTGCTGCACCCGCGTCGCTTCTCGGAAATGGTCGCCAGCCTGGCCGAGGCGGGGGTGTCGCGGGTCGACGGTGTGGTCATGGACATCGGCGTCTCCTCGATGCAACTCGACCAGGCCGATCGCGGTTTCGCATTTTCCAGCGATGGCCCGCTCGATATGCGCATGGCCCAGGAGGGGGAGAGCGCTGCCGACTTCCTCAATACCGCACCTGAAGCGAGCATCGCCGACGTGCTGTACCACTATGGCGAGGAACGCCAGTCGCGCCGGGTCGCCCGCGCGATCGTTGCGGCGCGCCCGCTCCAGACCACCGGCCAGCTTGCCCAGGTGGTGCGCAAGGCGCTGGGTCACCGCCCCGGCGCGCCCAAGGATCCGGCGACCCGCAGTTTCCAGGCGATCCGCATCCACGTCAACGCCGAGCTGGATGAACTGCGCGCCGCGCTCGATGCCGCCGAAACGCTGCTGCGCCCCGGCGGGCGGCTGGCGGTGGTCAGCTTTCACAGTCTTGAGGACCGCATCGTCAAGCAGTTCCTGCGCGATGCCAGCGGCGCGCTTGCCAATGCGTCGCGCCACCTGCCGCAGAGTGCGCCCGGTGCCGCGCCGACATTCTCGCCCGTCGCCAAGGCGGTGCGTCCCGGCGAAGCAGAATTGCTCCACAACCCGCGCGCCCGCTCCGCCACGTTGCGCGCGGCTATCCGCACCGCCGCCCCGGCGCGGGAAAGGAGGGTGGCATGAACTTCACCCGGGATCGCCTGCGCCAGGTCGGCTGGGTCGCTGTGCTGTTGGTCTGCGCCGCGCTGACCCTGGCGTTGACCTTCAGGGTCAACGCGGTGAAAAGCCAGGTTCGCCTGACTGAACGCCAGATCGTTTCGCTCAAGCAGGAAACGATGTTCCTCGAAACCGAGTTCGAGACCCGCGCCAACCAGCAGCAGCTC
>JAFEEP010000455.1 GCA_018241045.1 Pseudomonadota bacterium
TCGCGGCAGGCTGAGCGGAACGGTGCAGATCTTCGACCATGCGATCATCGGCGCGGGGATCGCCGGGGCCTCGCTCGCCGCGGGGCTGGTCGAGAACGGGCGGGTGCTGGTGCTCGAGGCGGAGGATCGCCCCGGCTACCATTCCACCGGGCGTTCGGCGGCGTTCTGGACCGAAAGCTATGGCGGCCCGCTGGTCCAGCCGCTGACCACGGCCTCGGGGCGCTATCTCGCCGCGCACGGCTTCCTCGCCCCACGCGGCGCGTTGACGCTGGCGCGGGCGGAGGAACGGGCCGCGCTCGACGCCTTCGTCGATGAGTTCTCCGCGTTGGGCGTCAGGATGGAACGGCTGGATCGCACGGCGCTGGAGGCGCGCCTGCAGGGGCTCGATCCGCAGTGGCGTCATGGCGCCTATGAGCCCGATTGCACCGACATCGACGTCGCCGGGCTGCACCAGCACTGGCTGGGTGCGGCGCGGCGCGGCGGGGTCGTGATCGAAACCCGCGCGCGGCTTGATGCCGCGCGGTTCGAGCAGGGGCTGTGGCATCTGCGCACCGCGGACGGGCGCGCCTTCACCGCCCGGGTGCTGATCGACGCCGCCGGGGCCTGGGCCGACGAAGTGGCGCGGATCGCCGGGATCGCGCCGATCGGCATCCAGCCCTATCGCCGCACCGTGGCGCAGTTGCGCATGGCCGCGCCGGTTCCCGCCGATCTGCCGCTGACCCTGGGGATCGACGGGCTGTTCTATTTCAAGCCCGAGGGCGGCAAGCTGTGGCTCAGCCCCCACGACGAAACCCCCAGCGCCGCTTGCGACGCCGCGCCCGAGGAACTGGACGTCGCCCTGGCGATCGACCGGATGCAGCAGGTGGTCGATTGGCCTATCGCGGCGGTCGAGCGGCGCTGGGCCGGACTGCGCAGCTTTGCCCCCGATCGCCTGCCGGTCTATGGCTTCGACGGCGCGAACCCGGCGTTCTTCTGGTTTGCCGGACAAGGCGGCTTCGGCATCCAGACCGCCCCGGCGGCCGCCGACCTCGCCCTGCGCCTGCTGCGGGGCCAAGGGCCGGTCGAAGTGGACCCGCAACCCTATTCACCACGGCGATTTGGGGGCTAGGCGGTACAGCGCATTCGGGCACCGGGTTCGGCGGCGGCTAAGTGGATTTTTCACCCAAGAGCGGCCTTTCCGGACACGATAACGTTGCGGACATCCAACCCTACATGCATGATCACCGGCAATGAAAATTGCAGACTATTTCTTCGGCATCCCTCTTCAACTCCGTTCGTCCAGCGAGCCGCTTGTTGTTGCTGCACGGATTAATGCGGCAGCGGGCTCCATGTTTTGGCCGTTCAACACCGGCATCGTTGGCGGCGTTTGGTCAGGACACCTACGACTTCGTTATTGCAGCTCGATATTCGAATATAACGCCAAACCGGTCCTTGCTGGCCGAGTTATCCCGACAACAAACGGGTCATTGCTGAAATTGCGATATCGGGCACCCGTCTGGATCTATGGTTTCTATGTTATTTGGTATTTTTCTCTTGTGTTCTTTTCCGCAAGCTTCGCGTCCGGTACTTGGGAGCCGGATTTCACGACAGGCGACAAGTCGGCGACAATCCTGATACTTGGCGGTCTTTCATTGACACCTCTCGCGCTGCATGCCATCGGAACACATAATTCAAAGAAGGAACTTGATTCCATTCTCGACTTTCTGTCGAGAATGGCTGGTGTGGAATGTTAATGTCCGCTTCCCCCAACATTCCCGACGAAAACGGCCTTACGGGTAACGCCCAGTTGCAGGCGTAAACGTGATACGGCATGTCCGGGGAGATGGATGTGTTGTTGGTTATAGCACCTGTGCTCATCGCCAATGCCGGTGAGGTTTGGGCTGTCAAAACCCAGCGGTACCTTCTTGGCGCTGTCTGGATATTGGTGAGCTGCGGTCTGCCTGCGTTCCAATGGTATGCGCTGCGGTGGCACCGGAACACGTTTCTCGACCTTTCTCCAGAGGTCGAACGAGTATCAGCATTGGTGACTGCAGCGATATGCCAGTTCCAAACGGTAATCTGCTTAACTGCTACATCTGCAATATTCATTTATGGATTTTGGAAATCGCGGGCGCGCAATGGCAGCTAACCCCCAACATTCCTGCCCTCGAACCCATGTTCCGCGCTTCCCGATAGCGCGCCATCGTCGCGGCCGGAAATTCACGCCAGCCCCCTAGCGAATCGAATGGTTTGCGCTAGTCTCGCCGCTCCAATCCGATGGAGGGACGCATGGCTCACAAGTTTGAAATCTACAAGGACAAGGCGGGAGAGTTCCGCGTTCGCTTCAAGTACAATTCGGAAATCATGTTCTCGACCGAAGGCTATTCAAGCAAGTCGAGCGCCGAAAACGCGATCGCCTCGATCAAGAAGAACGGCCCCGACGCGCCGATCGAAGACAACAGCTAGGGGACTTCCGGCTCGGAACCAAAGCCCTTCCCCGGCGGCGAAGGGTTGGGATGGGGGTTCCGTCCTCTCGGGCGTCGAGCCCCCACCCCCGACCCCTCCCGCCGGGGAAGGGGGAAAGAACAGGCGTCAGGCGCTCAGCGCTGCGTCGCTGGCCAGTTTGTCCACCCGTTCGTTTTCCGGGTGGCCGTCGTGCCCCTTGACCCAGACCCAGTCGATCTTGTGGCGCTTGGCCGCCTCGATCAGGTCGTGCCACAGGTCGGCGTTGCGCACGGGCTGGCGGCTGGCGTTGACCCAGCCCTTCTTCTTCCAGCCGTGGACCCATTTGGTGATCCCGTCGATGACATAGCGGCTGTCAGTGTGCAGCACGACCTCGCACGGTTCGGTCAGGGCATTGAGCGCGCGGATTGCCGCGGTCATTTCCATGCGGTTGTTGGTGGTTTCCGGCTCGGAGCCGGACAGTTCCTTTTCATGCTTGCCCATGCGCAGCAGCGCGCCCCAGCCGCCCGGGCCGGGATTGCCCTTGCAGGCGCCATCGGTGAACACATCGACCTGTTTCATGCGAAGGCCGCATTGGCCGGATCGGCGTAGAAGTCCAGCCGTCGGGCGAAGGCCATCGGGTCTTTCGGCATGACCAGCGCCCCCTTGGGGGTGTTGAGCCAGTCATAGGCGCGCGAGGCGATGAAACGCAGGCAGGCGGCGCGGGCCAGCACCGGCAGCGCGGCGTGTTCTGCCTCCGATAGCGGGCGCACCGCCTGGTATCCGGCCAGCAATGCGCGCGACAGGGCTGGATCGAAATGGGTGCCGTCATTGGCGAAGCACCACGCCGCATGGGTGGTCGCGACGTCATAGGCAATCAGGTCATTGCAGGCGAAGTAGAAGTCGATCAGCCCGGTGACCCGATCGCCCAGCATCAGCACATTGTCGGGAAACAGATCGGCGTGAATCACCGAGCGGGGCAAGTCAGCGGGCCACGCGGCGGTAAGCGAATCAAGCTCGCGGCTGACCAGCGCGGGCAGGGCGGGGTCGATCTCGGCCAGCCCCTGCGCCCCGCAGGCGTCGAACAGGCGGCGCGATTCGGCAAGGTTCATGCCGTTGGCGCGGTGCGCGGGGAAATCCGCCGCGGCGAGGTGCATCTGAGCCAGCGCGCGGCCGACCGCCTCGGCCTGGCCGGGGGTGGGGTGGCTCACCGAGACCCCCGGCAGGTATTCGATCAGCGCTACCGCCTTGCCATCGACGATGCGGAACAGCGCCCCGTCGCGGTCGTGGATCGTGCGCGGCACCGGGCAACCCCGCGCGGCAAGGTGATCGAGCAGGGCGAGGAAATAGGGCAGTTCGCCAATGTCGATGCGAAACTCGTACATCGTCAGGATGAAGCGCGCGCCCGTGCCGTCCCTGCCGGTTGTCTCGATCAGCCAGTTGGAATTGGACACGCCCTCGGCAATGCCCTTGGCGCTGCACAGGTCGCCGACGTCGAACGCGGCGATCAGTTCGGCCATGTCCTCGGCCGCAAGGTGCGTATAGACAGCCATTCAGTCGACCAGTTGCCGGGGCAGCTTGAAGATCATCTTTTCCTCGGTGGTCACGACCTTTTCGACCGTCAGGTCGCGCAGCGTGGCGATCCGCGCGACGACTTCATCGACCAGTGCTTCGGGCGCGGAGGCACCGGCGGACAGGCCCATCGTCTCCACCCCGTCGAGCCACGCGGGGTCGATATCGGCGGCGCGCTGGACGAGGTGCGCGCGGGTGCCGCAGCGTTCCGCCACCTCGATCAGGCGCAACGAGTTCGAGCTGTTTGGCGCGCCGATCACCAGCACCAGCTGGCAGCGCGGGGCGATTGCCTTGACCGCGGCCTGGCGGTTCGAGGTGGCATAGCAGATATCCTCGGCCTTGGGCCCGACGATGCCCGGATAGCGCGCGCGCAAGGCCGCGACGATCTCCGAGGTGTCGTCGACCGACAGCGTGGTCTGGGTGAGGAAGGCGAGCGGCGCGTCATCGGCGAAGGTTAGCGCGGTGACGTCGGCGACCGTCTCGACCAGGGTGATCGCACCGGGGGGGACCTGACCCATCGTCCCGATCACCTCGGGATGGCCCTTGTGGCCGATGAACAGGATGTGCCGCCCGGCCTCGATCTGGCGTTCGGCCTGGCGGTGGACCTTGCTGACCAGCGGGCAGGTCGCATCGAGCCAATCCAGTCCGCGCGTCGTCGCCTCGGCCGGCACCGCCTTGGGCACGCCGTGGGCGCTGAACACCACCTGCGCGCCATCGGGCACCTCGTCCAGTTCCTCGACGAAGACCGCGCCCTTGGCCCGCAGCCCATCGACCACGAAGCGGTTGTGGACAATCTCGTGCCGGACATAGACCGGGGTGCCATAGCGTTCGAGCGCGCGCTCGACGATCTCGATTGCGCGGTCGACCCCGGCGCAGAATCCGCGCGGCGCGGCCAGCAGCAGGCGCATCGGCACAGTGGGCGAGGGCGGGTTCGTATCGGGAAAGGCAGGGTTCATCTCGGTCCCCCTAGCGCTTTGCTCCGTGTGCGGCTAGGGCAAGCGGAAATCGAGCCGCAGGCCGAATTGCAAGGATGCCGAAATGATCGTTCGCCCCCGTCTGATTGCCTCCGCCGCGCTGCTGATCGCCCTGGCGGGGTGCAAGTCCACAGGCGAAATCGTGGTCGATGAAGGCGTCGGCATCCAGGCCGTGCGCAGTGCCTGCCCGGCGGTCGGCATCCCCGACTATACCGGCGATGTCACCCTGTTCCGCACCCCCGGCAGCACCACTGCCGACAACATCGACGTGGTCGCGGCGATGACCAACGTGCGCGTGGCCTGCAATGACTCAGGTGAAAAGGTCACCTCGCAGGCCACCTTCGACGTACTCGCCCGCCGCACCGACACCCGCGGCGCCCGGCAGGTGACGATCCCCTATTTCGCCACGGTGCTGCGCGGCGGCACCGCGGTCATTTCCAAGCGGATCGGCCAGGTCACGCTCAACTTCGCCGACGGGCAGGAACGCGCCCAGGCGCGTGGCACCGGCAATGCCTTCATCGACAAGGCCGAGGCGACCCTGCCCGCCGACGTGCGCGAGCGCATCACCCGCAAGCGCAAGGCGGGTGAGGCTGACGCCGCGATCGATCCGCTGTCGCAGCCCGACGTCAAGGCCGCCGTGGCGCGGGCGACGTTCGAGCTGCTGGTTGGTTTCCAGCTCGACCAGAACCAGCTCAACTACAACGCCACGCGATAGTGGCGACCTGATCTTCTCCATTTTTGCGCAGCACAGATGGGGAGGTGGCAGCGCGAAGCGCTGACGGAGGGGTGAAGCCCTGCCGTCGATACCCCTCCACCATTTCCGCTGCGCGGCAACGGTCCTCCTCCCATGTCGGGGAGGATTTCAATTCCCGCATAAAAAAGCTAACCGCCCGCCATGACTGAGACCACCACGCTGCACGCCGCTTTCGCCGGACACGTCAATGCCGCGCTTGATGCGCTGGAACAGGCCGGAACATTACCCACCGTGCCACGCGGCGCGGTCGCGGTGGAGCCGCCGCGCGATCCCTCGCACGGCGATCTGGCGACCAACGCGGCGATGGTCCTGGCCAAGCCCGCGGGCACCAACCCGCGCGCCCTGGCCGAGGCGATCGCGGGCGAATTGCGCAAGGTGCCGGGGGTAACCGCGGTGGAGATCGCCGGTCCGGGGTTCCTCAACCTGCGGCTCGATCCCGCGCTGTGGGTGCAAGAGATCCGCGCGATCGCCGCGCTGGGCGGGGACTATGGCCGTTCGGCGCTGGGCGCGGGGCAGGTGGTCAATGTCGAATATGTCTCGGCCAATCCGACCGGGCCGATGCACATGGGCCATTGCCGCGGCGCGGTGGTGGGCGATGCGCTGGCCAGCCTGCTGGAGTTCGCCGGGCACAAGGTGATCCGCGAATACTACGTCAACGATGCCGGGGGACAGGTCGACGTGCTCGCCCGCTCGGTCCACTTGCGTTATCGCGAGGCGCTGGGCGAGGACGTGGGAGAGGTGCCTGAGGGGCTCTACCCCGGCGACTATCTCGTCCCGGTGGGACAGGCGCTCGCCGCAGAATTCGGCGACAAATATGCCAGGGCGCCGGACAGCGAATGGCTGGCCCTGTTCCGCACTCGCGCGGTCGCCGCCATGCTCAATATGATCAAGGCCGACCTCGCGCTGCTCGGCATCCACCATGACCTCTTCTCGTCCGAAGCGGAATTGCAGGCGGCGGGCAAGCCGGAGGAGGCCGAGGCCTGGCTGCGCGCGCACGACCTGGTCTATGACGGCGAGCTTGAAGCGCCCAAAGGCAAGACGCCCGAGGATTGGGAGCCGGTCGAACTGCCTCTGTTCCGCTCGACCCGGTTCGGTGACGATCAGGACCGTCCGATCAGGAAAAGCGACGGCAGCTGGACCTATTTCGGCGCGGACCTTGCCTATCACTTCCAGAAGGCCGCCAGCGCCGATGCACTGGTCGACATCTGGGGGGCGGATCATGCCGGAACGGTCAAGCGGATCAAGGCCGCCGTTGCTGCGCTGACCCAGGGGCAGGGCAAGGAAAAGCCGTTCGAGATCAAGCTGGTTCAGATGGTCCAGCTCTTGAAGGGCGGCCAGCCGTTCAAGATGAGCAAGCGTTCCGGCAATTTCGTGACGCTGGCCGACGTGGTCGAAATGGTCGGCAAGGACGTGGTCCGCTTCACCATGCTGACCCGCAAGCCCGAGGCGCAGATGGATTTCGACTTCGACAAGGTGGTCGAAGCATCGAAGGACAACCCGGTGTTCTACGTCCAGTACGCCCACGCCCGGATTCGTTCGATCCTGCGCAAGGCCGAGGCCGAGGGTTACGCGCCTTCATCCGACGGGATCGAATTGCTTGGCGAAGAGGAACTGGCGCTGGTCAAGCTCGCCGCGCAGTTCCCCCGTCTGGTCGAGGCGGCGGCGGCGGCCCGCGAACCGCACCGCATCGCCTTCTACCTCTATGACCTTGCGGGCGCTTTCCACGGGTACTGGAACCTGGGCAACGATAAGCCCGAAAAGCGCTTCATTGTGGCACAGGATGCCCGCCTCACTGGGGCGAGGCTTTATCTCGCGTCCCAGATCGGGCAACTTGTCCGCAATGGCCTTGCCCTGCTGGGGGTCGAGGCAGTGGAGGAAATGTGACCATGGCCGGCGACGAGGACGATCGTATCGCGGGGGCGGGCCCCGAAAGCTGGGGCGCGGGCGACGAAGAACCGCTCGAGACATCGCGGCTCGACCTCTCCGAAGCGGAGGAGCGCCTGCCCTGGCTCGAATCCGCCGATGACGATGACCTTGGCGAAGAAGGCTCGGGTGGGCGCATGGCCGGACTGGTGGCGCTCAGCGGGGTCTCCCTGGCGGTGATCGTCGGCGGGGTGTGGTGGGCTTCGCATCGTGCGCCTGCGGGTTCGGCGGCTGCCGATGGCAGCGTGATCGCCGCGCCCGCGGAGCCTTACAAGGAAGCGCCCAAGAATCCGGGCGGCAAGACTTTCGAAGGCACTGGCGACACCAGCTTTGCCGTCTCCGAAGGGCAGAGCCGCCCGGCCAAGCTGGGTAGCGGCGGCGGCGCGGTCGCATCGACCCCCGCCTCGCCTCCGGTCAAGGCGGAGGTCAAGCCCGCCCCTTCGGCTGCGCCATCGCCCGGTTTCAGCACCGGTGTTGGCGTCCAGGTCGGCGCGTTCAGCTCCAAGGCGACCGCCGAGGCAGGCTGGGACAAGCTGGTCGGCCAGTCGCACGGGGCATTGTCGGGCGTGTCGCACCGGGTGATCGAGGGTAGCGCCGACATCGGCAAGGTCTATCGCCTTCAGGCAGTGGCAGGCGATCAGGGCGCGGCCAACGCGCTGTGCGGCAAGCTCAAGGCCGCGGGCATCTCCTGCCAGGTCAAGTAGAGCCGATAATCCACACGTCCCGCGCCGGGCTCGCTTGCCAGGCGGGCACGATCCTGCGACTTTCCGGGCTGTCATGACTCCCGCGATTTTCGGCCTTGCCGGTTTGACCCTCAGCGCGGACGAACGCGCCTTTTTCCGCGAGGCTGATCCGGCGGGTTATATCCTGTTCGGCCGCAACGTGCAGGATCACGGCCAGGTCCGCGCGCTGACCGACGAACTGCGCACGATCCGCGGGCGCGATCGCCTGCTCATCACCATCGACCAGGAAGGTGGACGGGTGGCGCGGATGCGCCCGCCTGAATGGCCGCCGTATCCCGCAGGCGCGCTGTTCGATGCGCTTTACGACATTGCCCCGGCCAGCGCGATCGAGGCGGCGCGGGTCAATGCCGAGGCGATGGGGCACGACCTCGCCGAAGCCGGGATCACCTGTACCCATGCGCCGGTCCTCGACGTGCGGCAGGAAGGCGCGCACGACGTGATCGGCGACCGCGCCCTGGGGCACGAGCCACTGCGCGTCGCTGCGCTGGGTCGTGCGGTGCTCGATGGCCTCGCCCGCGCCGGGATTGCGGGGACCGTCAAGCATATGCCGGGCCACGGCCGCACTTCGACCGACACGCACAAGGAATTGCCCACCGTCATCGCCAGCGACGCTGAACTGGAGATCGATCTTGCCCCGTTCCGCGCGCTCAACACCGCGCCGATGGGGATGACCGGGCATCTGCTGTTCACCGCCTGGGACAAGGAGCATCCGGCGACGCAATCACCCTACATCATCGAGCAGATCATCCGCGGCCGGATCGGCTTCGACGGGCTGCTGCTGACCGACGATCTCGACATGGAGGCGCTGAAGGGCACCGTGCCCGAGCGCGCCGCCGTCTCGCTTGCGGCGGGCTGCGACATCGCGCTCAATTGCTGGGGGCGGATGGACGACATGGTCGGGATCGCCGAGCGCGCGCCGACGATGAAACCCGAAACGGCGGTGCGGCTGGAACGGGTTCTATCAGGCACCCGCGTCGATGGCGCGAGGGGGAATCAGGCGGACCTTTTGGCAAAGCGCGATGCACTGCTGGCCTTGGCGGAGCAGCGGGCGTGACCGAAGCGCCCGATACCCCTGCGATCACCCTGCCGGAGGATGATTGGCAAGGCGTGGCCGCTGCCGCTGCGGGGGACGAGGCGCTTTACCTAGAACTCGATGGGTGGGAGGGGCCGCTTGACCTGCTGCTCGATCTTGCGCGGCGGCAGAAGGTTGATCTCAGGCGAATTTCAATCCTCGAACTGGTCGACCAGTATCTGACCTACATCGAAGAGGCCGAGGCGTTGCGGCTGGAACTGGCGGCGGATTATCTCGTCATGGCCGCCTGGCTCGCCTACCTCAAGTCGGCGTTGCTGCTGCCGCGCGATGAGCAGGCCGATCCCAGCCCAGAGGAACTGGCGCTGCGCCTGCAACTGCGCTTGCAACGCCTCGCCGCGATGCGCGATGCGGCGGCGCGGCTGATGGGGCGTGATCGCTTGGGCCGCGATGTGTTCGCGCGGGGCGCGCCCGAGGGGCTGCGCGTCGATCGCAAGGCCAAGTGGCAGTGCGACTGGTTCGCGCTGGTCCAGGCCTATGGCCAGGTCAAGGCACGCACCGCGCCGGTGGTCCACATGGTCCGTGACCGCATGGTGATGACGCTCGACTCTGCGCTGTCGCGGGTGTCCTCTGTGCTTGGGGTCAATATCGACTGGATGGAACTGCGTGATTTCCTGCCGCCCCACGCCGATCCGAAGCTTCGCCGTTCGGCGCTCGCGTCCAGCTTCGTCGCCGCGCTCGAGCTGGCGCGACTGGGCAAGGCGGAACTAAGTCAGGAGGCGACGTTCGGGCCGCTGATGCTGCGCGGGATCAAGGCATGACGCGACCGGATGATCTTGTCCGCGCGGTCGAGGCGACCTTGTTCGCTGTCGAGGAACCGATGAGCGCCGAGGCGATCTCGACTCATCTGGGCGGGGCCGATGTGCGCGCGGCATTGGCAGAACTGGCCGAAACCTATGCGGATCGCGGCATCCACCTCGTCGAGCGA
>JAFEEP010000456.1 GCA_018241045.1 Pseudomonadota bacterium
GCTGGCGGCGGTCGGGCTGGCGAAGCTCTCACCCTCGATCGTCGCGGCGATCTCGCGGCGCAGCGAGACATAGGCGATGTGGCTCGCGACCTGGAAGGCGCGACTCGCCCCGTCGAGCGTGTCGTCGATCAGGAGCTGACTGTTGTGGCGATCGTGCCGGCGCAGCGCGTCCATCATCACTTCGGGGGGGAGGTAGCGCACCCGCAGCCCCTGTTCGGCGCGGAGCCATTCGGCAGTCGATCCGGCGCGCGCGATCGCGGCGGCGATTTCTTCGGCGCGGGTGTCGA
Organism: Pseudomonadota bacterium; assembly: GCA_018241045.1. GTDB lineage: Bacteria > Pseudomonadota > Alphaproteobacteria > Sphingomonadales > Sphingomonadaceae > Novosphingobium. The sequence goes on from JAFEEP010000456.1 coordinate 288, forward strand.
TCGCGTGGAAATAGTTGCGGTGGTGAGCGAAGAAGCGCCGCGCCTCGGCCACCGGATCGCTGGCGAGGCCCGCCCCCGGCGCCTCGCGCTGTTCGGCGAGCGCGTGCTGCTCGCGGGTATAGGCCCCGTGCAGCCGCAGCAGCACCTCGCTCACCCCGGGGAAGCTGGTCGCGAGGTCCGCCACCTCGAGTGCGGGCAGTTCGATATCCGCGAACAGCGGATCGCGCAGCACCTTGCCGATCCGCCTGGCATAGTCCTCGGCATCGTCGCCCGCGAAATCGGCGAGGTCTAGGTCATAGCTGCGCGCCAGGCGCAGCAGCAGATCGGCCGTTACCGGACGCTGGTTGCCTTCGAGCAGGGCGACGTAGCTCGGCGATATGCCCAGCTCTCCGGCCATCGCTTGCTGGGTCAGGCCGAGTTCGCGGCGCAAGCGGCGCAGGCGCGGACCAAGGTAGAGCGGGCGGGTTTCAGCCATCATCGTGCACTTTGTCATTCTCACACAACATTACAAGGAAAAGTTGTAATGCTTTACAAGGCGACTCCGCACGATCTTTTCGCAGCGCAGCATAGGGGGCAAGCCGGTTGCACAAACCCGGCCATCAGCGCCGCCTCCCAAGGACAATGCCATGACCTACCAGCAGACCATCGCCGACGCGGACAAGCAGATCGCGCCCTACGCCAGGACCTGGAGCGGCATCGACGCCGAAAGCGTCGCCCGGATGCGCCTGCAGAACCGTTTCCAGAGCGGGCTCGACATCGCACGTTACGCCGCTGCGATCATGCGCCGCGACATGGCCGCCTATGATGCCGACCCGGCCAACTACACCCAGTCGCTGGGTTGCTGGCACGGCTTCATCGGCCAGCAGAAGATGATTTCCATCAAGAAGCACTTCGGTAACACCAAGGGCCGTTACCTCTATCTCTCGGGCTGGATGGTCGCCGCGCTGCGCAGCGAGTTCGGCCCCCTGCCCGACCAGTCGATGCACGAAAAGACCACGGTTCCCGCGCTGATCGAGGAACTCTACACCTTCCTGCGCCAGGCCGATGCCCGCGAACTGGGCGGTCTGTTCCGCGATCTCGACGCCGCCCGCGAAGCCGGGGACGAGGTCAAGGCCAAGCAGATCCAGGCCGCGATCGACAACCACGAAACGCACATTGTTCCGATCATCGCCGATATCGACGCCGGCTTCGGCAATGCCGAGGCGACCTACCTGCTGTCGAAGAAGATGATCGAGGCGGGCGCCTGCTGCATCCAGATCGAAAACCAGGTCTCGGACGAAAAGCAGTGCGGCCACCAGGACGGCAAGGTCACCGTGCCGCACGAGGACTTCCTCGCGAAGATCCGCGCGGTCCGCTATGCCTTCATGGAACTGGGGGTCGACGACGGCGTGATCGTGGCGCGCACCGACTCGCTCGGCGCCGGCCTGACCAAGCAGATCGCCTTCACCCGCGAAGCCGGTGACATCGGCGACCAGTACAATGCCTTCCTCGATTGCGACGAGGTCGATGCCTCGGCCATCGGTCATGGCGACGTGCTGATCACCCGCAACGGCAAGCTGCTCAAGCCCAAGCGGCTCCCCTCGAACCTCTATCAGTTCCGTTCGGGGACGGGCGAGGATCGCTGCGTGCTTGACAGCATCACCTCGCTCCAGAACGGTGCGGACCTGCTGTGGATCGAAACCGAAAAGCCGCACATCGCCCAGATCGGCGGGATGGTCAGCCGCATCCGCGAAGTGATCCCCAACGCCAAGCTGGTCTACAACAATTCGCCCAGCTTCAACTGGACGCTGAACTTCCGCCAGCAGGTGTTCGATGCCTGGGCCGCCGAGGGCAAGGACGTGTCGGCCTATGACCGCGCCAAGCTGATGAGCATCGACTACGACGGCACCGATCTTGCCGCCGAAGCCGACGAGCGCATCCGCACCTTCCAGCGCGACGCGGCAGCCCAGGCGGGGATCTTCCACCACCTGATCACCCTGCCGACCTATCACACCGCGGCGCTCAGCACCGACAACCTCGCCAGGGAATACTTCGGCGACGCCGGGATGCTGGGCTACGTCAAGAACGTCCAGCGCGAGGAAATCCGCCAGGGCATCGCCTGCGTAAAGCACCAGAACATGGCCGGTTCGGATATCGGCGACGATCACAAGGAATACTTTGCCGGTGAAGCCGCGCTCAAGGCCGGCGGCAAGGACAACACGATGAACCAGTTCGCGGCGTAACACCCGCCCTCTAGCTTCCTGGGGAGGAAGTTTGGCCCGTCACGCGCCCCTTTCGCGTGACGGGCCATTTTATTTACGCCTTGGTAAGGGGCGCGGGGGCAGAAGGGTGCGATGACCCAGGCCCTTGCCTTTGCCGCACGGGAGGCTACCCGCCTCTCTCCCGACGCGACCCGGCGTGTGCTGGTCTATAGCTGCGCTCTCGCGCTGATCGGCGCGGGTTATTTCGCTCCCGCCGCGGCTGCGAGCACCGTGTGCCTCGCCAGCAAGGCCTTCGCCGCTTCGGTCTAGGTCAGACCAGCCGCCACAGGGCTGCGACCGCCGATATTCCC
>JAFEEP010000457.1 GCA_018241045.1 Pseudomonadota bacterium
GGCGGACAACGCCTACGCCTTCCGCATGATGGGCCTGTTCCAGCAGTCGGGGCTGAACTTCATCTCCCTGCCCACCGAGAACGCCTATCTGCAGGGCCGCCAGGACAGCTACCCCAAGCGCCGTGGCCTGACCCGGGTCAAGGAGCTGTGGGAAAGCGGCGTCAACGTCTGCTTCGGCCAGGATTCGATCAACGACCCCTGGTACCCCGCCGGCAACGGCAACCTGATGAACATCCTGGACAACGGCATTCACCTGGCACAGACCATGTCGTTCGATGAGCTGGACCGATGCCTGGATCTGATCACCTACAACGGCGCGAAAACGCTGAACGTGCAGGACCGGTACGGCATCGAGGCGGGCAAGCCGGCCAATTTCCTGGTGCTGGACGCGACTACGCCGTTCGAGGCCGTGCGCCAGCGCGCCGACGTGCTGGCCTCGATCCGCAATGGCGCATACCTGTTCAAGCGCCCCGAGCCTAGCTACGAGGTCGAGCTCGACCTCTTCAGAAGGACCAGATAGGAGCGTGTTGCTCGCCCGCCTCGTGCGGGTAGGCCGACCATGTCCACGGCCCTCCCGAAACACCACTCCATCGGATGCGCGACGGAGCGGCCATCGGGCGTGACTTCACGCTCGATGGACTGCCTGGCCTCGACCTGTACGGACGCACCATGGCCGTGACCGGCGGCCGCTGCGTCGAACCCGACGACGCGCTGGCACAGGCCGAGGTAGTGTCGCTACACTGCCGCTCACGCCATAGGCCCACCACCTGGTTCGAACGGCTGCCGTCGTTCCACAACATGATCGTCACCGGGCGCCAGGCGTTACGCAGCGAGCGGGCGACCGCGGGAGGATCGAGATGCAAGGTATTGGCGCTTTCCTGGACTCGCAGCCGTTCATTGCGTTGTTCCTGGTCGTGGGCCTGGGCTATGCGCTGGGCCGGGTGACGGTGGCGGGGTTCTCGCTGGGGATAGGCGCGGTTCTGTTCGTGGGGCTGGCGGTGGGCGCGATCGCGCCAAAGGCCTCGCCGCCCGGGCTGCTCAGCAGCATCGGCCTGATTCTGTTCCTGTACGGCACCGGCATCCAGTACGGGCGCACCTTTTTCAAGGGCCTGGTGAGCAGCTACGGCCTGCGCGCCAACCTGCTGGCGGCGGTAGCGGTTCTGGCCGGTAGCGCCGCCGCCATGCTTTGCGCCCGCTGGCTCGACTTCAGTATCGCCAGTGCCACCGGCATGTTCGCCGGCTCGCTGACCAGCACCGCCAGCCTGCAGGCGGCGATCACGACCTCCGGCAGCGACATGCCGGCGGTGGCCTATGCGATCGCCTATCCCTTCGGCGTGTTCGGCCCGATCCTGCTGTTCTTCCTCACCCACAAGCTGCTGCGCCCCAAGGTCGAAGCGGTGGGCAGCCAGCACTTGCAGACTGGCGAGGTCAGCGTCGATGAGGCCGGGCTGATCGGGGTCACGATCAGCGAGGTGCGGAAAAGGTTGCCGTCTGGAGCCGCGATCACGATGCTGCGCAGGGGCAGCAGCAACCGGCTCGTCGACAGGGATACGGTGCTGCAGGCCGGCGATCTGCTGCTGGTGTCCGGGCAGCCCGCCGCCATCCGCAGCCTGGAATTGCCGCCGAACCACGGCGACATCCGCAGCGACCGCCACGACCTCGACCTGGTGCTGGTCCACGTATCGCGCGAGGCCTTGGTCGGGAAACGGCTGGATCAGTTGCCCCTGCCACAGGACGTTCCGTGCCGGATCATGCAGGTTCGCCGCGGCGACGTCGACCTGGTGCCGACGGCCGACCTGGTGATCGAGTATGGCGATCAGCTTGGCGTGGTGGCGCCGCCGGAGCATCTGGACAAGTTCAGCAAGATTTTCGGCGATTCGGTCAATGCCGAAGCACAGTTCTCGTTCATGTCGTTCGGCCTGGGGATGGCCGCCGGCGGCCTGCTCGGTCTGGTGCCGATCCCGATTCCCGGCGTAGGCGTGGTGCATCTGGGCGCGGCCGGTGGCGTGATCTTCACCGCGCTGGTGCTCGGCTACCTGCGCCGGCTGGGGCCGTTCGACTGGACTCTGCCGCAGGCCGCCAACACCATCCTGCGCAACTTCGGGCTCACATTGTTCCTGGCCGGAGTGGGGCTGGCGTCGGGCGAGCCCTTCGTGCGCAGCATCGCCCAGGACGAGCTGCCGCTGCTGCTCGCCGGCGTGATCCAGGTGCTGGTGGTGGTGTTGATCGTGATCTTCGGCGGCTGGTTCGTGCTGCGCATGAAGTACGACGACCTGCTGGGCATCGCCTCGGGCGCCACCGGCAACCCCGCGATCCTCGCCTACGCCAATCAGCTGTGCCCCACCGGGCGGCCGAACACGGGCTACGCGATGATTTTCCCGGGCGTCGGCACCATCCTCAAGATCGTGCTGGTGCAGGTGATGCTCGGCTCGGACGCGGGCTGACCGCACCGGCCGGCTGAGGACCGGTTGCCATACGCAGTCACCAGCCGGACAGCACCGAGCCCTTGAACTGGGTGTCGATGAACTGGCGGATTTCCGGGCTGTGGTAGGCCTTGACCAGTTGCGCCACCCAGGGCTTGTCCTTGTCGGCCTCGCGCACCACGAGGATGTTCACATAGGGGCTATGCGCGTCTTCCTGGGCGATGGAATCGGTCTTGGGATTGAGGCCGGCGGAAATCGCAAAGTTGGTGTTGATGGCCGAGGCATCCAGGTCGTCGAGCGAGCGCGGCAACTGCGCCGCGTCCAGCTCGATGAACTTGAGCTTCTTGGGGTTGCTCACCGCATCCAGCGGCGTGGCCTTCAGCCCGGCGCCGTCCTTCAGCTTGATCAGCCCCTGGGCCTGCAGCAGCAACAGCACGCGACCGCCATTCGTGGGGTCGTTGGGAATGCCAAAGCGCGCGCCCTCCTTCAGCTCCGCCAGCTTCTTGATCTTCCTGGAATAGATGCCTATGGGAAAGTTGACCGTGTTCGCGGCCACGACGAACTTGTAGCCGCGATCCTTGATCTGCGCGTCCAGATAGGGCTTGTGCTGGTAACTGTTGGCGTCCAGGTCGCCCGCGGCCAGGGCGGCGTTGGGCTGCACGTAGTCGCTGAACTCCACCACCTGGATCTTCAGGCCCTGCTTTTGCGCCACCGCCTTCACCTGCTCCATGATCTGCGCGTGCGGGCCGGCGGTCACGCCTATCTTCAGCGGCTTGTCCTGTGCCAGCGCAGCGGGTGCGAACACGGCCGCGCAGGCCAGGGCCAGGGAGGAATGGATCAATAGGCGCTTGGAGGTCACGGCGAAGCCTTTCTTGTTCATGGGTGCAAAAAACGGTCTATCGTAGACCCGCCGCTGCAGCGCCGGAACGATTTCTTTTCAATATCCAAAGAACGGGCGCGCATGAAAAGCTTCGTCAACGGGCCCCGTCGGCCATGGAAGTGAGACGCCATGACGCACTCAAGCCACCGCACCCTGTTTCGCGACCGCATCGATGCCGCCGAGCGGCTGGCCGAAAGGCTGCAGGCCTATCGCGGCCAAAGGCCGCTGGTGCTGGCCATACCACGCGGCGCCGTGCCCATGGCCAAGGCCCTCGCCCAGGCGCTGCAGGGCGACCTGGATGTGGTGCTGGTACGCAAGCTGCGTGCCCCCTTCGACCCCGAATTCGCCATCGGTTCGATCGACGAAAGCGGCTGGACCTACCTGTCGCCCCACGCCGAGTCGGCGGGCGCGGGCCAAGACTACATCGCACAAGAAAAACGCCGGCAGCTGGACACCATACGCCAGCGGCGCGCGCTGTACACGCCTATCAGGCCGCCGCTGGATCCGGCCGGCCGCATCGCCATCGTGGTGGACGACGGCCTGGCCACCGGGGCCACCATGATGGCCGCCCTGCACAGCCTGCGCCAGCGCCGCCCCGCCCGGCTGATCTGCGCCGTGCCGGTGTCGTCGCCGGAGGCGCTCGCCAAGGTCCGCCCCCTGGCCGACGAGGTGCTGTGCCTTCAGGCGCCGGCAGATTTTTGGGGCGTCGGCCAGTTCTACCGGGACTTTGCCCAGGTGGAGGACGACGAGGTGATCGCCCTGCTCCAACGGTAGCCGGCGATCAGCGGTGCGACATGCGCCGCACCACCCAGTCGCCCAGGCTTTGTATGGCCTGCACGAA
>JAFEEP010000458.1 GCA_018241045.1 Pseudomonadota bacterium
ACGAGCTGCGCGCCGCGGTCGTCGTAGGCCTTGTAGCCGTTGTAGGCCTTCGGATTGTGGGAGGCGGTGAGGATGACGCCGCAGGCCGCGCCCAGCTCGCGCATGGCGAAGCAGAGGAAGGGCGTGGGCAGGGGCCGAGTTCCGAGGTAGACCTCGTAGCCCGCCGCCGCCAGCGTCCGCGCGGCCTCTTCGCCGTAGGTCTTCGAGTTGAGGCGCGTATCGTAGCCCACGAGCGCGATCTGCTTGCCCGGCGCGCGGCGTTGGGTGACAGTCGCGAGCGCCATCGTCGCGCGGCGCACATTCACCGCATTCATGCGCTTCAGGCCCGCGCCCATGAGGCCTCGCAGTCCGCCCGTGCCGAAGGCCAGCGGCTCAGAAAAGCGATCATCAAGCTCCGCGATGGCCTCGGCGTCACCCGCTTCCGCGGCCTTCACCAAGGGTTCCAACTCGGCGCGAAGCTCTGCCTCCAGATGGGGCGCGGCGAGGTAGTCGTGGGCGGCTTGAAGGGACATAAGGACTCTTAAAGTTGAACCGCAGATTACGCCGATTAGGCAGACTGAGCAGCTCTTGAATCCGCGCCCTTCTGCGGAATCTGCGGTTAAAAACTCTTTATGCTCCGCCGAGCGCGATGTCATCGAGCAGGATGCTCATCCCCGCGCTGGAGCCATACCAGCGCAAGTCGTTCCCCAGGGCGGCGATGCGGGTGAGGAAATCGCGCAGGTTTCCCGCGAAGGTGATCTTGTCCACGGGCTCGGCCAGCGCGCCGCCGCGGATGCGGATGCCGCTCGCGCCCACGCTGAGGTCGCCGCTCACCGGGTCCACGGTATGCAGGCCCATCAGTTCGGTGATGAGCACGCCGCCTTCGGCCTGATTGAGAAGGCTCGCCAGGGAATCGGTCCCCGCCTTGGGCACGAGGTTGAAGGTGGTCACGCCGGGATTGGAGCCCAGGCCCCGGCCCGCGCTGGCCGTAGGCGTCTGGCCCGTTTCAGCGGCGCTGCGAAGCGTGTGCAGGTAGGTCTTCAGCACGCCGTCCTCGATGAGAACCTTGCGGCGCGTGGGCAGGCCTTCGCCATCCCAGGGCTCGCTGCCGAGTGCCGCGCTGCCGTCCGGCATCACGAGACGGCCATCGTCCACCAGCGTCAGCAGCGGCGAGGCGATGGTCTGGCCCAGTTTGCCCGCGAAGAGGCTGCGGCCACGCGATACCGATTCGGCGCTGAGCATGCCCGTCACGATGCCGAGCAGGTCCACGGCTACTTCGGGATGGAGCACGACGCGGTACTTGCCGGCCGGAAGCGATTTCGGGTTGAGCTTCAGTTCGCCTTTGCGCGCGGCTTCGGCGCCGATGGCCGCGAGGTCGAGGTCGGGCGTGCGGCCCATGTCCCAATGCCACGACGCTTGGCGATCTTCGCCTTCGGCCACGGCCAGCTCGATGGACGCGGCGGCGTAGTTGCCGAAATCGGCGGCGCGGACGCCCTTCTGGGTGAGCAGCAGGCTGGCGCCGATGCCGTCGCTCCAGGAGGATTCGCGGATGGCGGCGACTTTCGGAGAAGCCTTGCGCGCTTCAGCTTCAAGCCGCAGGGCGCGCTCGATGCGATCCTGGGGCGTGAGTGATTCCAGCGCGGCGTTGTAGCGGCTCGGAAGGTCGTCGGTTCCCGAAGGCCCCGCTTGACGCAGCCACTTGTCTTCGTCACCCAGGGCCGCCAGCTCGAAAGCCGTGGCGAAGAGTTCCTTGAAGTCTGCCCGCGAGAGGTCGGTGCTCGTGGCGAGGCCCGTGCGGCCGCCGCGCAGCACGCGCACGCCGAGCCCCCCGCGCTTGGACTGCGTCAGGTCTTCCAGCGCGCCGTTCTGAACCTTCGCCTTGTTGCCGCGGGAGACGGACAAGTAGGCTTCGGCGCCATCCGCGCCCAGGCTCACAGCATGGGCAATGCCGTCCTGCAGGCGCGCTTCGAGCGATTCAGAGATGAGAGAACGGAAATCGGTCATGGCTCGCTCAGATCACAGAGGGCAGCGGCTCGGCCGTGCCGCCCACGACCAGCGCGGGGCAGAGGATGGTGGGCAGGGCGTCGCTGACGGGCACGCCTTGGCCATCTTTGCCGCAGGTGCCGATGTCGAAGTGTTCGAGGTCATGGCCGATGCGCGTGAGCTGCTGCAACACGGCTGGGCCGGCGCCGCTGAGGGTCGCGTTCTTGACGGGGTATTTAAGCTCGCCCTTCTCGACCCAGTAGCCCTCCTTCACTTCGAATACGAAGTTGCCCGTGACGGTGTCCACCTGGCCACCGCCCATGTGCTTCACGAAGAGGCCACGGTCCAGATCCGCGAGGATCGCCTCGGGCGCTTCGCTCCCTGGCGCGAGGAAGGTGTTGCGCATGCGCGGGATGGGCAGGTGCTTGTAGCTTTCGCGGCGGCCGTTGCCTGTGGGCTCCACACCCATCTTCCGCGCGGTCTTGCGGCTTTGGAGATACTGCTTGAGGATGCCGTTCTCGATGAGCACGACGCGGGTGGAGGCGTTGCCTTCGTCGTCCACGGCGGCGCTGCCGCGCTTGTGGGGCAGGGTGCCGTCGTCCACGATGGTCACGCCGTCGGCGGCGACCTTCTGGCCCAGCTTGCCTGCGAAGGCGCTCATGCCGGCGAGCGCGAGATCCGCTTCGAGGCCGTGGCCGCAGGCTTCGTGGATCATGGTGCCACCCGCGCTGGAACTGAGGACGACGGGGAAGGTGCCCGCGGGCGCGGGCTGCGCGTCCAGCGCGAGCACCGCGAGGCGCGCGGCTTCCTTGACGGTCGCTTCCACACGGTCCTCCGCGAAGAGCTCGAAACCGCGCGTCTCGCCCAAGGCCTGATACCCGGTCTGGAGGCGGTCGCCGTTCTCGTCCTTCGTGCCCGTCGTGATGCTCAGGCGCAACACGCCCTGCACGCGGCGATCCTCGCTGATGCGGCCGGCGGCGGCCTCGCCATCCCCTTCGACGGAAGCGACCCACACGCTCTGGGTGCTGTCGCCGTACCCCACGGACACCTGACGCAATGCGCCGGGCCGGAGCGCTTCGGTGGCCTGGCGGGCGAGGCCTTCGGCGCGCTTCACGAGTGCGACCTTGTCGCTGAGGGACACCGAGGAGGGATCTTGGATGACCGGGCTCGGCGTCGGCACGGCGACTGGCTTCAAGCCCGTCACGGCCACGGCTTTCCCCGTTCCTGGCGCGGCGAGGGTGCGGGCTGCCTCCAGCAATTCCTCAAGGCTCGGCGAAATGAGATCGGCGAAGCGCGTCGTCTCGCCCTCCATCACGCGCAGGCCCACGCCCAGCGTTTCGGAGACCACCAGATCTTCCATGCGGCCATCGTCCATACCGAGGGCGTTGGCGCGGCGGCGTTCCACGAAGGCTTCGGCGTAGGAGCCGCCCTTCGAGAGCAGGGTTTCGAGCACCAGCCGAAGCTGGTCGGGGCTGAAGGGCGCGTCCATCAAGGATCTCCAGGCCCGCGCGCGGCGGGCCTTCCAGTGTGCCAGAACCCCGGCCTCGCCTTGGGTGAGGATGCCTTCCAGGTCCCGGCCATCGTTAAGCACCACGAGGTCCGCGTGCAGCGCGCGCTCGGCCGCGTGGACCTGAGCGCGGAGGCGCGCGCGGGCCGCCGCGTCACTCAGGCCATCCCGTGCGGCGAGTCTGGCCACCCGGATCGCTTCCGGCGCGTCCACCACCCAGAAGGCGTCGAAATGGTGGGCCTTGCTCCGCTCCACCCAAAGCGCCGCATCCAGGACGGCGCCCTTCGTCCCTTCCGGCAACGCCGCCAGGCGCGCCGCCCGGAGCGCCTCGATGCGCGGGTGGAGAAGGCCTTCCAGCTCCCGTCGCCTTGCATCGTCACCGAAGATCACGCGGCCGAGCGCGGCGCGGTCGAGCGAGCCGTCCGAGGCCAGCACGCCCGCGCCGAAAGCCGCCACCACCGCCGCGAGCCCATCGCTCCCCGGCGCCACCGCCGCTCGCGCCAACTCATCCGCATCCACGAGCGCCCACCCCCGCGCCGCCAGCCACCGCGCGACGAAACTCTTCCCCGCGGCAATGCCGCCGGAAAGGCCAAGGAGGGGGAAGGGATGAACTTCCATCCCGCGATTCTAGACGCTCATGGTTTGGCGCCTCCCGCCCAATCCACCACGAGCTTGTAAGGCTCGGTCTCCGTGCCCAGTTCGGTGGTGTCCACGACGAAGAAAATGGTGTTCGGCTCGCGCTTGAGGTTGGTGTAGCTGGCTTCGGGGTTGCCGGTGGGGATAAGGTTCTGGAGCATGCCGGGTTCGAGGGAGCCCATGCGGTTCACGGTGCGGACGAGGAACCAGCCGTCATGGGCGGAGTGGATGCGCGCGTGGACTTTCACCCCTGGGGGCACCTCGATGCGGTAGGCCTTCCATCCGGCGACGGAGCCCACGGTGTCGGAGACGGACACGGCACCATCCGGAAGCGCCCGGGCCGGGATGCTGGGGCTCCGACGCGCCGATTCGCGGAATTGCATCTGCAAACCTGAGTTGCCGAGGCCGACCGCGGGGTCGTGGTAGCCCGGCGCCCCGCAGTACCGGTCCACCAAGGGGCCGGGCACCGGCTTCAAATCCTTGCCTGCGATCTCCGGCGGCTGAGCGGCGCCGAGGGCGGGCGCGAAGAGAATGCACGCGGTAGCGAGAGCAGGGATGCGCATGGGACACCTCAGGGGTCATCCCTTAGATGCCGCCTCGCCCGCCAAAGTCCCCGCTCTGGCGGGGCGGGCGGGTCCGCAGATAGACTCAAGGTCAAGCGAGCCCCGATGAGCGCACAACCCCAGAACCTAGCCGAACTTGAGAAGC
>JAFEEP010000459.1 GCA_018241045.1 Pseudomonadota bacterium
GGCGACCGGGCCGACCGGCTGCTTGATCACCAGCGAGCGTTGCCCGGTCGGGCGGACCAGTACGCGGCCATAGATGCGGCTCGCTTCCTCGGCCGCCCAGTCGAACAGCGCGGCGCTGCTCGCAACCTCGCCGCGCGCTTCGGCGATCGGCTTGCCCTGTTCCTGGGTCAGCAGGCGGGCGATCGGCTCAACCCGCTCGCGGATCAGCGCCGCCGCCTTGTGCAGCACCGCAGCACGTTCGGCGACCGGGGTGGCGCGCCACAGGGCAAAGCCCTTCTCGGCGGCATCCAGCGCCTCGTCGAGATCGGCGGGAGTGGCGAGCGGAACCTCGGCGATAGTCTCACCGCGCGCCGGGTCGACCACCGGAAACAGATCGCGTCCTTCACCCAGCTTCCAGCTGCCATTGATAAGCAGCGCCAGGTCTGCGTCGTAACCTTGCGTCATGATATGTCTCGCTCCTGCAATGGAACGACCCTAGCCCGCCCGAACTGGTTTGACGAGTGCGCCCTTGCGCTCAGCCGTCGTGCAGCGCGTTGACCAGGGTCGTGCGCAGGGCTATCAGGCGGGCGCGCAGCGCGAACGAGGTGCTGCCTGTGCCCGAAGGCGCAGCCACCGGCTCGGCAAACAGGTCCGCCCGTTCTGCCACGACCGGCGCCGGGGCCGGTGCCCCCGCCCCGGTCAGCGCCTTCTTCGCGCCCTTGAGCGTATAGCCCTCGCGGTGGACCAGCCGGTCGATCGTCTCGACCAGCTTGACGTCCTCGGGTCGGTAATAGCGCCTGCCCCCGCTGCGTTTGAGCGGGCGGAGCATCGGGAATTGCTCTTCCCAATAGCGCAGGACGTGCTGGCGGATGCCCAGCGCCTTGGCCACTTCGCCAATCGTGCGAAGCGCTTCGGGGTCCTTGCCATCGGCGAAGAGCACGCCCTCGCTCATTCCTTGGCGATCCGGTCTTTCAGCATCTGACTGGCGCGGAAGGTAAGCACGCGGCGCGGGGTAATCGGCACCTCGATCCCGGTCTTGGGATTGCGGCCGATGCGCTGCCCCTTGTCGCGCAGCAGGAAGGTACCGAACCCGGAAATCTTGACGTTTTCACCCTGGGCCAGGGCATCGCACATATGTTCGAGAATCGATTCGACCATGGAGAGCGAATCAGAACGCGAAAGCCCCAGCTTCCGGTTCAAGGCTTCGGCCAGATCGGCCCGCGTGAGTGTAGACATGGAGCGCATCAAGCCCCTTCCCGATGGTGAGCGCGACCTTGGCGCGCATCATAACGGAACGACGCAAGTTTGCAACAGAACTGCGCAAAAACTGTGGGTTACGCGCGACCGTTCAAATCCGAATCAAACTGGCGCCCCAAGTGAAGCCGCCACCCATCGCTTCGAGCACGACAAGGTCGCCGCGCTTGATCCGCCCGTCGCGCATGGCAACGTCCAGCGCCAGCGGCACCGAGGCCGCCGAGGTGTTGGCATGGCGATCAACCGTGACCACCACCCTCTCTGGCGGCAGGCCCAGCTTCTTTGCAGTCGCGTCAAGGATGCGCTGGTTGGCCTGGTGCGGCACGACCCAGTCGATATCTTTTGACGAAAGGCCAACATCGTCAAGCACTTCGCCCAGCACCTCGGCCAGGTTGACCACGGCGTGACGGAACACCTCGCGCCCCTTCATCCGCAGGTGGCCGACCGTCGCGGTCGTGCCGGGGCCGCCATCGACGTAGAGCAATTCATTGTGCGCGCCGTCGGCGTGAAGCCGGTTGGCAAGGATACCCGGACCGTCTTCGGCAACGTCCTGCGCTTCAAGCACGATCGCACCGGCGCCGTCACCGAACAGGACGCAGGTGGTGCGATCGTTCCAGTCAAGGATGCGGCTGAAGGTTTCCGCCCCGATCACCAGCGCGCGCTGTGCCATTCCGGTGCGCAGCATCGAATCGGCGACGCTGACCGCATAGAGGAAGCCCGAGCAGACCGCCGCGACGTCGAACGCGATCCCGCCGTTGCAGCCCAGCGCATCCTGCACCAGCGTCGCAGTGGCGGGAAAGGTCTGGTTCGGCGTTGCGGTGGCCAGCACGATCAGGCCGATGCTTTCCGACTCGATTCCGGCCGCGGCGACCGCGGCGCGCGCAGCGGCGATCGCCAAAGTACCGGTGTTCTCGTCATCGCCGCAGATGTGGCGGTTGCGGATCCCGGTCCGCTCGACGATCCATTCGTCGCTGGTGTCGACCATCTTCGCCAGCTCGGCATTGCCGACCGCGCGGCGCGGCAGGGCCGAGCCCGTGCCGAGCAGGACCGAGCGGCGGGTCATTCCGCGGCCTTCGCCGTGCGGCGCAGGTGCGTGCCGCCAAGCCGATCGAGGTCGGCGGCGATTCGCTGAGTCAGATCGTTTTCCAGCAGCCGCGCGGTCACCGCCACCGCATTAGCGACGCCCAGCGCATTGGCCGAACCATGGCTTTTCACCACCACGCCGTTGAGCCCGAGGAAGACCGCGCCGTTGTGGTTGTTGGGATCGAGATGGTGCTTGAGCAGCTCGGTCGCCGGGCGCGAAACCAGGAAGCCGAATTTGGACCGCAGCGACGATGCAAAGCTGCGCCGCAGCAGGTCGGCGACGAAACGCGCCGTGCCCTCGACCGCCTTCAAGGCAATGTTGCCCGAGAAACCGTCTGTCACCACCACGTCAACCTCACCGCGGTTGATCTTGTCCGCCTCGACGAAGCCATCGAACGAGATCGACAGGCTGTCGGCGGCCTGCTTGAGCTGGGCCGCGGCGATCTGCAGATCCTCCGTGCCCTTGGTTTCCTCGGTGCCGATGTTGAGCAGCCGGACGCGCGGCTTGGCCCGCCCGGTGACGATCCGCGAGTAGGCTGCGCCCATGATCGCGAACTGGACGAGGTTGCGGGCATCGCATTCGGTGTTGGCGCCAAGGTCGAGCATGACCATGTCATTGTCGCCCAGCGTGGGCAGCAGCGCGGAGAGCGCGGGCCGGTCGATCCCCGGCATGGTGCGCAGTGCCAGTTTGCTCATCGCCATCAGCGCGCCGGTGTTTCCGGCGGAGACGGCGGCGCCTGCATCGCCGGTCTTCACCGCGTTGATCGCCATGCCCATCGAGGTGGTCTTGGCCCGGCGCAGCGCCTGGGTGGGCTTTTCATCGCCCGAAACCACATCGGCGGAATGGAGGATTTCGGACGCGGAGCGCAGGTTCGGGTGCGTTTCGAGCGCGGCCTTGATCCGCTCCTCGTCGCCAACCAGCAGGAACTTGAAACGATCGTGGCGGCGACGCGCCAGCGCCGCCCCTTCGATCATCACGCGCACGCCTTCATCGCCGCCCATCGCATCGACGGCGATACGCGGCAGGCTCATGTGCGCAATCTCCGGTTAATGGGGCTTAGAGCCCGACCGAAACGATCTCGCGACCGTTGTAGTGGCCGCAAGCGTTGCACAGGTTGTGCGGGCGCTTCAGCTCACCACAATTGGGGCATTCGTGGAAGGCTTCGACCTTCAGCGCGTCATGGCTGCGGCGCATGCCCCGGCGTGAGGGCGACGTTTTTCTCTTGGGGACAGCCATTGCGGCACCTGTTCCTGAATAGTCTTAAGTCGATTACCAAGGCCACACCGGGCCGAGGGGCCGGTGGCCTGCGAAGGCGCGCCTATAACGGATTTGGCGCGCGTTGCAAGCTTCACCGTCCCCATAATTTGCCCGCACCATGAACGGGGGAATTGCCGGATGCTGCTGACCACCACTCTTTCGCTCGCCGCCGCCGCGGCGCTGATCAACTTCTGGCTGGCGCTGCGCTGCGGCCAGGTTCGCGCCAAGGCCGGGATCAGCATCGGCACTGGCGGGAACGAACTGCTCGAACGGCGGATGCGCGCCCAGCTCAAC
>JAFEEP010000045.1 GCA_018241045.1 Pseudomonadota bacterium
GAATATCGACGGTGTCTTGAACCATCTGGCCGGCGTGATTGCGGAGATGCGGCCCCCTCTCCCAACCCTCTCCCCTGAAGGGGAGAGGGCGTGATGTCGCGCTTTGATCTGGCTTTCGCCAAGGGCCGCCCTGCCCTCGTTACCTTCGTCACCGGGGGTGATCCCACGCCCGAAACCACGCCCGCGATCCTTGACGCGCTGGTTGAGGGCGGCGCGGATGTGATCGAATTGGGGATGCCCTTTACCGATCCGATGGCTGACGGCCCGGCGATCCAGGCGGCAAACCTGCGCGCGCTGGGGGCTGGCACCACCACCGCCGACGTGTTCCACATCGCCGCCCGCTTCCGCGAGAAGCATCCCGATGTGCCGCTGGTGCTGATGGGCTATGCCAACCCGATGGTGACACGAGGGAGCGAGTGGTTCGCCGCCGAGTGCGCCAAGGCCGGGGTCGACGGCGTGATCTGCGTCGACATTCCGCCCGAGGAGGATGCCGAGCTTGGCCCCGCCCTGCGCGCCGCCGGGGTCAGCCTGATCCGGCTCGCCACGCCGACCACCGACGAAGCGCGGCTGCCCGCCGTTCTCGAAGGCTCGTCGGGATTTCTCTACTACGTCTCGGTCGCCGGGATCACCGGGATGCAGCAGGCCGCGCAGGCCAGCATCGAGGAGGCGGTCGCCCGGCTCAAAAAGCACGCAACGATCCCCGTCGCGGTCGGCTTCGGCGTGCGCACGCCCGATCAGGCCGCTGCCATCGCCAAGGTGGCGGACGGGGTGGTGGTCGGATCGGCGCTGGTCGATCTGGTCGGCCAGCATGGGACCGAGGCTGCCGGGCCGGTGCGCGAATTGACCGCCGCGCTTGCCGCCGCCGTCCACGGTGCTAGGTAGGCGCCCATGTCCTGGCTCGACCGCGTCCGCAATGCGTTGCCCTTCACCGAGAAGCGCGACACTCCCGACAACCTGTGGATCAAGTGCCCCTCGTGCAGCGAGATGCTGTTCACCAGGGAATACGAGGAAAACCTCAACGTCTGCCCGCGCTGCGAGCATCACGGACGGATCGGCGTCGACGCGCGTTTTGCCCAATTGCTTGATCCGGGCTTCAAGATCCTGCCCTCGCCCAAGGTCAAGGAAGACCCGCTCAAGTTCCGCGACAGCAAGAAATATCCCGATCGGCTCAAGGCCGCCCGTGCAGCCAACCCGCATCCCGATGCGCTGACCAACGCGGCGGGCAGCATCGACGGGCACAAATGCGTGTTGGGGGTGCAGGACTTCGCCTTCATGGGCGGGTCGATGGGAATGGCCGTCGGTGCCGCCTTCGTCGCCGGCGCGGAACGCGCGATCAAGGACAAGTGCGCCTATGTGATCTGCACCGCCGCCGGGGGTGCGCGGATGCAGGAAGGCATCCTCAGCCTGATGCAGATGCCCAAGGCCACTGTGGCAATTAGCCGCCTGCACCGCGCGGGCCTGCCCTATATCGTGGTGCTGACCGACCCGACCACCGGCGGCGTCACCGCCAGCTATGCCATGCTGGGCGACATCCACATCGCCGAGCCGGGCTGCCTGATCGGCTTCGCCGGGCAGCGGGTGATCCAGGACACTATCCGCGAAAAGCTGCCCGAAGGCTTCCAGCGCGCCGAATACCTGCACGAACACGGCATGGTCGACATGGTCGTGCCGCGCAAGGACCTGCGGGCGACGCTGGCTGAGGTGCTGGACTATCTGACGGTGGCGAAGGCGGCTTGACGGCCCCTCCGTCTGTCGCTCCGCACCAGACACATCCCCATCGCAAGTCGATGGGGAGGATCACAATTTCGCCGGTCCTCCCCATCGATCCGCGATGGAGAGGTGGCAGCCCGAAGGGCTGACGGAGGGGCAATTTGCGCGACTTCGCCATTTCCGAAAACCCCCGCGTTCAGGCCCAGCTTGACCGCCTTGGCGCGCTGAGCCTGCCGCAGGGACGGATCGGGCTGGAAGTGATCCACGAACTGCTCGCCCGGCTCGGCAACCCTGAGCGCGCCCTGCCGCCGGTGTTCCACGTTGCCGGAACCAACGGCAAGGGCAGCACCTGCGCCTACCTGCGCGCCATGCTCGAGGCGCAGGGGCTGACCGTCCACGCCGCGACCAAGCCGCATCTGGTGCGCTACAACGAGCGCATCCGCGTTGCCGGCAAGCTGATCGGGGATGATCTCCTCGCCGAGCTGTTGAATGAAGTGCTGAACATTGGGGCTGACCTGTCACCCAGCTTCTTCGAGGTCACGACCGCCGCCACCTTGCTCGCTTTCCACCGCATTCCTGCGGACGCCTGCGTGATCGAGGTCGGGCTTGGCGGACGGTTTGATGCGACCAATGTGCTCGACGGACAGGCCGCCTGCGGGATCGCGACGCTCGGGATCGACCACAAGGAGTTCCTGCTTGTCCCCGAAGCAGGTGTCCCGGTCGATCCGCTGAGCCGGATTGCCTTTGAAAAAGCAGGGATCGCCCGGCCAGGCGTGCCGCTGGTGACCCAGGCCTATCCCGCCGAGGTCACGCGAACGGTGATCGAGCGGGCAATGCAGGTCGGCGCGAAGACCGCAATCCGCGATCTCGACTGGTTCGCCGATGTCGGCGAGACGATCGCCTATCGCGACCGGCATGGCGATCTGGAACTGCCGCTCCCCCATCTTGCCGGACGACACCAGGCCGATAACGCCGCGCTGGCCATCGCCATGCTGCGTCATCAGGATCGGGTGTCCGTTTCGCCCGAGGCAATGGCCCAGGGCATCCGCTCGGCACGCTGGCCGGCGCGGCTGCAACTGCTGGGCGATGGCCCGCTGACGGCTCTGGTTCCCGGGCGGCGGGTGTGGCTCGATGGTGGGCACAACGTCGATGCGGGGCTGGCGATTGCGCGGTTCTTCGACGGTTCACCGCCGCTCCATCTCATCACCGGAATGCTCGCCAACAAGGACCCTTCGGCGATCGCTGCACCGCTGGCGGCCCGGTTGCTCAGCCTCTCGGTGGTTCCGGCACCGGGCCACGAGGCGCATCGCCCCGAGGACTTCGCGCCTTACACCAGCCTGCCCGTCCGTGCCTTCGCCAGCGTTGCAGAGGCATTGGCCGCGCTGCCACCAGAGGGCGAGGTGCTGATCGCCGGATCGCTCTATCTCGCGGGCGAGGTGCTGCGCCTCAACCGCGAGTTTCCCGACTAGCAACGCGGTTGGTGCGCAGCCATTCCATCAGGACGAACGCCACGGCGACCACGCCCATCAGCGCGGTGATCTGGAACACATAGGCATAGCCGCGGCCGTCGATCATCTCGCCGGCGATGCCGCGCCCCAGCCCGCCGATCAGGAAGGTCAGCGAAGAGAGC
>JAFEEP010000460.1 GCA_018241045.1 Pseudomonadota bacterium
CGCCACTCGGGCGCAGCGCCGTTCCTCGAACCCGATGCCAAGAGCCAGGTGACGCTGCGCTATGAGGGCAGTCTGCCGGTCGCAGCAACCGCCGTGGTCGTCTCAACCCAGCACGCCGCGGGTTATGACAAAGGTGACAAGGAGGCAGAGCTTCACGCCTATGTTAAGCGGATAGTTTCCGAGGTTATCCCCCCGGTGCTGCTGCGCGACACGGTCTACTACATCAATCCGACTGGTAGCTTCGAGATCGGCGGGCCAGACGGCGACGCGGGCCTGACCGGGCGCAAGATCATCGTCGACACCTACGGCGGCGCGGCCCCGCACGGCGGCGGCGCATTCAGCGGCAAGGATCCGACCAAGGTTGACCGTTCGGCCGCCTACATCACCCGCTACCTCGCCAAGAACGTGGTCGCCGCGGGCCTGGCCACGCGCTGCACGATCCAGATCGCCTATGCGATCGGCGTGTCCGAACCGCTCTCGCTCTATGTCGATACCCATGACACCGGCACAGTGGCCGAAGCCGATATCGAAAAGGCGATCCTCGCCCTGCCCAAGCTCGGTGGCCTGACCCCGCGCGCGATCCGCACGCATCTGGGCCTCAACAAGCCGATCTATCGCAAGACCGCCGCCTATGGCCACTTCGGCCGCAAGGCCGAAGGTGACCTGTTCCCGTGGGAGCGGCTAGACCTGGTCGAGGATCTAAAGGCCGCGCTGGGCTAAAGGCTCTCGCCTACCCGCACTTCGAATAGCCGCACGACAGGCACTTGTTGCAACCTTCCTCGCGGATCATCCCCGGTTGTCCGCACTGCGGACAGCACGGACCGGACGGCGGCATCTGGTCCGGCGAGGCAACCGGAACGTCCAGTTCCAGCGGCAGGTCGATCTGGCCGGGGGCGAACTGCTCAAGGTGGGTTTCGACGATGTCCCCGATCGCCGCGAGCAACGAGGGAACATAGCGTCCGTTGGTCCAGGCCCCGCCGCGCGGATCGAACACGGCCTGAAGTTCCTCGGCGACGAAGCCGACATCCCCGCCGCGGCGGAACACCGCCGAGATCATCCGCGTCAGCCCCAGGCTCCACGCGTAGTGATCCATGTTCTTGGAGTTGATGAAGACCTCGAACGGGCGCAGTTCGCCGTCGACTTCGGCATTGTTGATCGTCACGTAGAGCGCGTGGGCGCTGGCCGGCCAGCGCAGCTTGTAGGTGGTGCCGTGGAGCGCCGGATCGCGCGGCAGCGGCGTGTCCGGTCGCGGCGCGGGGTCGGCGGCCGGGGCCGGGGCGGCTGGCGCTTCGGCGGAGAGGACGGAGCCGGTCACCGCGTTGGGGCGATAGGTGGTCATCCCCTTGCAGCCCTGACGATAGCCTTCGCGGTAAACGTCGGAGAAGGCATCGAAGGCAATGTCTTCGGGGCAGTTAACGGTCTTGGAGATCGAACTGTCGATCAACCGCTGGGCCGCCGCCTGCATCGTCACGTGGTCCGCCGGGGTCAGAGTCTGGGCACTGACGAACAGATCCTCGGGTGGCTGGGCATCGCCCCGCGCTTCGCGCCACACGCGCAAGGCATGGTCCTCGACCTCCTCGAAGCGGGTGCTGCCGTCGGGCTGCAGGATGCGCCGGGTGTAGTGATAGGCGAAGACAGGCTCGATCCCCGAAGAGACGTTGCCAGCAAGCAACGAGGTAGTGCCGGTCGGCGCGATTGAGGTCAGGCAACCGTTGCGCAGGCCGTGCTGCGCGATCAGCGCGCGGGTATCCTCGTCGAGCGCGCGCAAGCCAGGCCGATCGAGCATGACCGGATCCCAGGCCGGGAACGCGCCCTTCTCCTCGGCAAGCAGCGCCGAAGCGCGATAGGCGGCGCGGCGGATCGCATCCAGCCATTGCTCCATCAGCGCCACCGCCTCCGGGCTGCCATAGGCGAGGCCACAGAACAACAGGGCGTCGGCCAGGCCGGTGATGCCAAGGCCGATGCGGCGCTTGGTCTTGGCCTCGGCCTCCTGCTCGGGCAGCGGATAGCCGCTAATGTCGATCACGTTGTCGAGCAGGCGCACCGCCAGCGAGGTCACCTCCTCCAACCGGCCCGGATCAATCCGCGCCTTCGCCTCGAATGGTTGTTCGACCAGCGCGGCAAGGTTGATCGACCCCAGGAGACACGCGCCATAGGGCGGCAGCATCTGTTCCCCACACGGGTTGGAGGCGCTGATCGTTTCGCAATAGGCAAGATTGTTGGCCTGGTTGACCCTGTCGACAAAAATCACTCCGGGTTCGGCATAGTCGTAGGTCGCCCGCATCAACCGGTCCCACAACTCCTGCGCGGGGACGGTGCTGAAGATCTCGCCACCGAATTGCAGCGGCCAGTCCGCTCCGGCGTCGAGCGCGGCCATGAAGGCGTCGGTGACCAGCACGGAAAGGTTGAAATTGCGCAGCCGCGCCGGATCGCGCTTGGCCTCGATGAAGTCGAGAATGTCGGGGTGGTCGATCCTGAGACAACCCATCATCGCCCCGCGCCGCGCGCCGGCCGATTGCACCGTCCGGCACATCGCGTCCCAGCAATCCATGAACGACAGCGGACCCGACGCGTCCGCGCCCACGCCCTTCACGGCGGCACCCCGGGGCCGGATGGTCGAGAAATCCATGCCCACCCCGCCGCCCTGCTGCATGGTCAGCGCGGCTTCCTTGAGATGCTGGAATATGCCCCCCAGATCGTCGGGAACGGTGCCCATGACGAAGCAGTTGAACAGCGTCACTGCCCGCCCGGTGCCCGAACCGGCGAGAATGCGCCCGGCGGGGATGAAGGTCAGCGCCTCGATCGCGCGGGCAAATTGCGGTTCCCACAATTTGCGCTGGGCGGGCTTTTCATTTGCGGCAACCGCCCTGGCGACCCTTGCGGCTGTGGCGGCGAAGTCCTCGTCCCCCCGGCCGTGAGCGGGTTTGAAGCGGTATTTCGCGTCCCAGATTTCGCGGGCAACAAGTACGTCAAGCGGCATGGGCAACCTCGCAATCGATGCGATCGGTTTAGGTTGCCCGCCTCACCATGAATTGACATTTGTCAATTGCGCAAGGTCATCCACAGCTATTTGCGAAAGTCGGCGGTGATCGCGCCAGCGGCGACCAACTCCGCCTCGTGCGCCTCCTCGCGCCATGTTTCGGCCAGCGCTTCCGCCTCCCACTGGCGCATGGCCGCGTGAGCCAACACCCGGTCGACCCACGCCTGCCCCTTTCCGACATCCAGCCCATAGGTGCGGATGCGGAAGGCAACGGGCGCGTAGAAGGCATCAGCTGCGCTGAACTCGGCACCAGCCAGCCACGGCCCGCCGAAACGCGACAATCCAGTCTCGAATATCTCGCGCACCCGCGCGACGTTGCGACGCAGTCCCTCGCTCATCGGCTTGGGGGTGACGCGGACGCCGACGTTCATGGTGCAATCGTTGCGAAGGTGCCCGAAGCCGCCGTGCATTTCCGCCACCGCACCTTGGGCGAAGATCCGCGCCTCCTCGTCCTGCGGCCACACGCCGGGATGGCGGTCCGCAAGGTACAGCGTGATCCCCAGCGAATCCGCGATCACCCGCCCACCGTCGATCAGCACCGGGACCTGCCCCGTGGGGGAGAAGGCACGGAAATCGGCGTAGTTGTCAGGCTTGGCGAAGGGTTCCAATCGATCCGCGAAGGCGATGCCCAGCGCCTTCATCAGCACCCACGGGCGCAGCGACCAGCTTGAATAGTTTCGGTTGGCGGTGATCAGGGTGTAGGTCATGAAGCCAAGGGTAGCGTCCAATTCGGCCCCTGCAAGAGGGGGAACTAGGCGGTGGCGCCCGCCACCTCGTCCGGCCAGCGTTCCATCCGCGGACGTCCGGAATCGAGGAACAGCGCAGGCAGCTTCGCCAGCATCAACACTTTGTGGATGCACCAGTCGGCGGCGCGTTCGTTCCACTTCGCGGTCGCGCGGCCCTGCCGTTCGAGCCAGTGCTGGTAGGGGAGGAAATGATCGGGCTCGTCCTTGTGGACGATCTCGAATATCCGCTTCATCACCGGGTCGGACATGATCAGCCGGTTCTTGAGGATGATCTCCACCTGCCGGTAACCGCGCTGCTCGGTGAGCATGATCACCCGGCAAAGCCGCTCGAACTCCTCGGGCGTGGCGACGATGTGGCCGGTGTCCAGTTTCTCGATCGGGCAGCGGAACACCCATTGGACAAAACGGTCGATATGCCCCACGCCGCGATCGACCTGCAATGGCATCCGCCCCTGCCGTTCGAACCAGCGGCGGAACATCCGGTAGTGCTTCTCCTCGTCGGCACGGTGTTTTTCGATCTCGCGCTGAAAGGCGAGGTCATCGGGACAACGCAGCCGTACCGCCTCGATCACCCGATCGAGCGAGGTGTAGCCGCGATGCTCATTGTAGAGATAGATCGAGGCCAGAACGTCCAGATAGCGTTCGCGAAAGCCTGACCCGATCATTGCCCTTACTCCAACATGGCGGTCAGCCCCAGCACCGCTTCGGCGAATTCCTCGCGGAAATCCTGCACCACGCCCTTGGCGCTGCGCACCTGATCGACCAGCCCGACGCCCTGTCCGACAAAATATGAGACAAGTTCACGGGCTTGTTCGTTGCCGTTTATAACCGCTTTCTCGATCCGCTGGAACGATGGTTCGGAAACCATGCCCATCAGCGGCATCGGCAGGGTGCCGGGGCTGTTCGCGCCGTCCCAGGCCTCGTGCCAGGCGGTGCGGAGCTGGCGCGCGGGCTTGCCGGTGCGGCTGCGGCTACGCACGGTGTCGCGGCTGCGCGCGGCGATCATCTTGGCGCGGAAGGCCTCGCTGGTCTCCGCCTCGGTCGTGGCAAGCCAGACCGATCCGGTCCAGGCCCCTTGCGCCCCGGCCGCCATCATCGCCGCCATCTGCGCGCCGGTCATGATCCCGCCCGCCGCCAGCACGGGAATGGCCTGCCCTGCCTCTTTCAGCGCGCGGACCACCTCGGGGATCAACACCAGGGTCGAAACCTCGCCGCAGTGGCCGCCTGCCTCGCCGCCCTGGGCGACGATGATGTCGACCCCGGCGGTGGCCTGGCGCAGCGCGTGTTCCTTGGCCCCGACCAGCGCGGCAACGGGAATGCCGCGCTGCTTGCCTTCCGCGATCATCCTGGGCGGGGCAATGCCCAGCGCGTTTGCGATCAGCCGGATCGGGTGACGAAAGGCGACCTCCATCTGGGCATAGCCGTTTTCCGGCGTGATCCCGGCGCGGCCTTCATAGCGCACCACCTCGTCGGCGC
This sequence comes from Pseudomonadota bacterium, assembly GCA_018241045.1. Classification (GTDB taxonomy): domain Bacteria; phylum Pseudomonadota; class Alphaproteobacteria; order Sphingomonadales; family Sphingomonadaceae; genus Novosphingobium. Next base: position 5,263 of record JAFEEP010000460.1, read on the forward strand.
TGACCGCAACGCCGTATTCGCCCAGCAGCCCGGCGGTGAAGGCGCGGTGTTCCGGGCTGATCGCTCCGGCGCGCGAAGCGTTGTCGGCAAAGTCCGCCACGCGCGGGTCGATCGTTTCGGGCACCAGCACGTCGACGCCGTAGGGCGCGCCGTCGATATGGGCGTCGATCCAGGCCAGCTCTTCCTCAAGCTGGTCGGGGGTAAAGCGCGTTGCCCCCAGCACCCCGAATCCGCCCGCCTTGCTGACCGCCACGACCACATCGCGGCAGTGGCTGAAGGCGAACAGCGGAAACTCGCACCCGGTCAGGCGGCAGACGGCGTTGTCCATGATTCTCTCCCTTGTGAAGAGCGATCATCGCGCGCCGGACCACCGCCCGCAAGCGGATTTAATCGTGCGATTAAGACAGGTAATGCGCCGTGGTCTTTTCCGCGACTTCCTCGGCCGTCACGCCCGGGGCCAGTTCCACCAGCCGGAAGGGTGAGGCGTGATCGTCACGCTTGAACACGGCAAGGTCGGTGATGACCATGTCGACCACGTTCCTGCCGGTCAGCGGCAGGGTGCAGGCGGGGATGAACTTTGGTGTGCCATCCTTGGCGCTGTGTTCCATCACCACGATGATCTTCTTGACCCCGGCGACGAGGTCCATCGCCCCGCCCATGCCCTTGATCATCTTGCCCGGAACCATCCAGTTGGCAATGTCGCCATTCTCGGACACCTCCATGCCGCCCAGAACGGTCAGGTCGATCTTGCCGCCGCGGATCATGGCGAAGGACTGGGCGCTGTCGAAATAGGCCGACTGTGGCAGTTCGCTGATCGTCTGCTTGCCGGCGTTGATCAGGTCGGCGTCAACCTCATCCTCGGTTGGGAAGGGGCCGATGCCCAGCATCCCGTTTTCCGATTGCAGCGTCACGGTCACGCCTTCGGGAACGTGGTTGGCCACTAGCGTCGGGATGCCGATGCCCAGGTTGACGTAGAACCCGTCGCGCAACTCCTTGGCAGCGCGGGCGGCCATCTGGTCGCGGGTCCAGCCTTTGGCGATATGGTCATGCGTGGTCATCAGCCGACATCCGTGGTGCGAGTGGTGCGGAATTCGATCTTCTTGTCATAAGGCGCGCCC
>JAFEEP010000461.1 GCA_018241045.1 Pseudomonadota bacterium
GGGTCCGGTCCTTCGCCGACCACTGCCGACGTTGTGCTGGTCAAGATGAAGGGCACGCTCGACAACGGCAAGGTGTTCCAGCCCGAAGGCCAGGGCGCGCTGGATATGCAGCGGGTGATCCCCGGTTTCTCCAAGGCGCTGACCCAGATGCAGAAGGGTGGCAGCTACAAGGTCGAGATTCCCGCCTCGCTTGGCTATGGCGCACAGGATCAGCGCAACCCCGAAACCGGCGAGGTCGAGATTCCCGGCGGGTCGCGGCTCAACTTCGACATCCAGTTGATCGACTTCAAGAGCCGTGCCGAGATCGAGCAGCAGCAGGCAATGATGCAGCAGTTGCAACAGATGCAGCAGCAACAGGGCGGCCAGCGCGGCGGCGTGGTGCCAGTGCCCCAGGGTGCGCAGATCCCGCAAGAGGGCGGCCCGCCGGTCCCGCCCGAAGGCGCCGTGCCCGCGGCGCAATAAGCGCGCCTGCCACTGCTTGAAGCTGACCCGCGCGGGTGCTAGCGCGCCCGCGTCCCTTTCTGTTCTTGAAGGAATGCCATGTCGGTCGATACCGCCACCGTGGCCAAGATCGCCTCGCTCGCCCGGATCCGGGTGACCGAGGCCGAGATCGCGGCGATGGTCCCCGAACTCAACGGAATTCTCGCCTGGGTCGAACAGCTTGGCGAGGTTGACGTCTCCGGCGTCGAGCCGATGACCGCGGTGATCGAAAACCACCTGCGCCTGCGCGACGACGTGATCGACGCCGATCCGCTGACCGGCGGCGGGGTGCGCGGTGCGGTGCTGGCCAATGCCCCGGCGCCCGAGCATGGTTTCTTCGGCGTGCCCAAGGTGATCGAATAATGACCGACCTCACCGAACTGGGCGTAGCCGCGATCCGCGATGGCGTGGCCAAGGGCGATTTCACCGCGGTCGAAGTGGCTGAGGGCTTCAACGCCAACGTCGCCGCCGCGCAAGCTGCGCTCAATGCCTTCATCGTCGCCACCCCGGAAAAGGCGCTCGAAGCCGCCCGCGCCACCGATGCGCGCCGCGCCAAGGGTGAACCGCTCGGCAAGATGGGCGGCGTGCCGATCGGGATGAAGGACCTGTTCGCCAGCAAGGGCGTGCAGACCACGGCGGCAAGCCACATCCTTGAAGGGTTCAAGCCCGAATACGAAAGCACCGTCTCGCAGAAACTGTGGGACGCGGGTGCCGGGATGTTGGGCAAGCTGAACCTTGACCAGTTCGCGATGGGTTCGTCGAACGAGACGAGCTATTTCGGCAACGTGATTTCGCCGTGGCGGCGCAACGACGGTGGGAACGCGCCGCTCGCCCCTGGCGGCTCCTCGGGCGGCAGCTCGGCAGCGGTCGCGGCGCGGCTTGCTCCCGCAGCGACCGGCACCGACACCGGCGGCTCGATCCGCCAGCCCGCCGCCTTCACCGGCATCGCCGGAATCAAGCCGACCTATGGGCGCTGCTCGCGTTGGGGCATCGTTGCCTTCGCCTCCTCGCTCGATCAGGCAGGGCCGATGGCGCGCGATGTGCGTGACTGCGCGATCATGCTGGAGGCGATGGCCGGGTTCGATCCCAAGGATGCGACCAGCCTGAACCTGCCGGTGCCCGAATGGGAAGCGGGCCTGTCGGGCGACCTCAAGGGGAAGAAGGTCGGCATCCCGCGCGAATACCGCATGGACGGGATGGACGCCGATGTTGCCGCCTCGTGGGATCGCGGCATAGAATGGCTCAAGGATGCCGGGGCCGAGGTGGTGGACGTGTCGCTGCCGCACACCAAGTATGCGCTACCCGCCTACTACATCATTGCGCCTGCCGAAGCCTCGTCCAACCTCGCCCGTTATGACGGGGTGCGCTATGGCCTGCGCGACCTGCCCGATGGCGCGAACCTGCAGGAAATGTACGCTGCGACCCGCGCCGATGGCTTCGGGGCAGAGGTCAAGCGCCGCATCCTGATCGGCACCTATGTTCTCTCTGCCGGGTTCTATGACGCCTATTACACCCAGGCGCAGAAGGTCCGCACGCTGATCAGCCAGGACTTCAAGAATGCGTTCACGCAATGCGACGTGATCCTGGCGCCGACCGCGCCGACCGCGGCGTTTGGCCTTGGCGACATGGTCAGCGACCCGCTGTCGATGTACCTCAACGACGTGTTCGCCGTCCCGGCTTCGCTGGCGGGCCTTCCGGCGATGAGCGTGCCCGCTGGGCTGAACCGCGAGGGCTTGCCGCTCGGGCTGCAGATCGTCGGCAAGGCTTTCGACGAGCAGGGCGTGCTGAACGCCGGGTTGGCGATTGAGCAGCGGGCCAGGTTCAGCGCCAAGCCGGGGCGGTGGTGGTGAGCCTGTTCGGCGGCCATGGCGACGAGACGCCTGCCGACAAGCGCGACTACGGCTTTGCCTTTGCTGCGCTGAAGTCGAGCCTCTTTCTCGCGCTCATGGCGGCGAAGCGGGGACACTTGCTGCCCGTTGAAGCGACGGAGCACAGCCAGATGGTGCGCGATGGGCTGTCGATCGTCCCCGAAGTCTGGCTGCCGCAACAAGGCCGCGATGCTGTCGAAGCCACCTTGCTGGAAATCGAACAGCAGGCCGAAACATTCTTCCGAACAGGCGTTTGAGCATGAGCAACTATCGCATCCAGGGCGCAACGGGCGAGTGGGAGGTCGTAATCGGCCTTGAAGTTCACGCCCAGATCACCTCCAATTCCAAGCTGTTCTCGGGCGCGGCGACCGCGTTCGGGGCGGAGCCGAACAGCCAGGTAAGCCTGGTCGATGCGGCGATGCCGGGGATGCTGCCAGTGCCCAATCGCGAATGCATCCGCCAGGCGGTGCGCACCGGGATGGCGATCCAGGCGCAGATCAACAAGTGGTCGCGGTTCGATCGCAAGAACTACTTCTACGCCGACCTGCCGCAGGGCTACCAGATCAGCCAGCTCTATCACCCGCTGGTGGGCGAGGGCTCGCTTGAGGTGATCCTTGACGAGAAGGACCCCGAAGGCAGCACCAAGACCATCGGGATCGAGCGGATCCACGTCGAACAGGACGCAGGGAAACTGATGCACGATCAGCACCCGACCATGTCCTATGTCGACCTCAACCGTTCGGGCGTGGCGCTGATGGAGATCGTCAGTCGCCCGGATATGCGCTCGCCCGCGGAGGCTGGGGCCTACCTCTCCAAGCTGCGCTCGATCCTGCGCTATGTCGGGTCGTGCGATGGCAACATGGACCAGGGATCGATGCGCGCCGACGTCAACGTCTCGGTCCGCCGCCCGGGCGAGGAGTTCGGCACCCGCACCGAAACCAAGAACGTCAACTCGGTCCGCTTCGTCATGGCCGTGGTCGAAAGCGAGGCGCGCCGCCAGGTTGACCTGATCGAGGACGGCGGCACGGTGGTGCAGGAAACCCGGCTCTACGATCCGGACAAGAACACCACCCGCTCGATGCGCTCCAAGGAAGACGCGCACGATTACCGCTATTTCCCCGACCCGGACCTGCTGCCGCTGGAACTGGACGACGCCTTCCTTGCGGAATGCCGCGCCAGCTTGCCCGAACTGCCCGACGCCAAGCGGCATCGCTATGAGAACGCGCTGGGCCTCTCTGCCTACAACGCCGGGGTGCTGACCGCCGACGTTGAGACAGCGCGCTGGTTCGAGGTGCTGCTCACCGCCACCGCCGCCAAGGCCGGCAAGGGTGAGGCCGAGGTTTCGAAACAGGCGTCGAACTGGCTGATCTCCGAACTGTTCGGCGCGCTCAACAAGCTGAACAAGGGCCTGTCCGACAGCCCGGTTTCGCCCGAGGGCGGGGCCGAGCTGCTGGCGCTGGTCGCCGACGGCACCATCTCGGGCACCATCGCCAAGCAGGTGCTGGAAAAGATGCTCGAAAGCGGTGACGGCGCGGCTGCCATCGTCGAGCGTGAGGGCCTCAAGCAGACCACCGACACCGGCGCGATCGAAGCCGCGGTCGACGCCGTCCTTGCCGCCAACGCCGACAAGGTCGCCGAATACAGGGGCGGCAAGGAAGCCCTGTTCGGCTTCTTCGTCGGCCAGACAATGAAGGCCATGCAGGGCAAGGGCAACCCGCAACTGGTCAATCAGGTGTTGAAGGCGAAGCTGGGCTGACGCCGGGTCGTTTGCGCTTGTCACACCGATAACACCGGGTATTCATCCTGCATGGCCAGCTAACCATCTGGCCACAAGGGGGATACCTGATGAAAAGAATCTGCGTGGCCGCGTTTGCGGCGACGTTGGTGCTGGCCAGTGGCTCGGCACTGGCCCAGGACGCGGCGCCCGCCTCACCTTTACCTCCGGCGGTAACCGGGACGATCGCTGCGCCGGTCTATGAACTGCCCGATCCGGCGACGCTGACCCGTCCCAAGCTCGATTTCACGGCGACGCCGGAGATCGAGGCCGATTACGAAAAGTATTTCTACTTCCATCGCGCTGACACCAGTTTTGTCGATGCCTTCAACGACATCCGCGAGTGCGATGCGCTGGCCAGTGGCGCGAACATCTACAGGGGCGCCGATTCGGGTGCGATGGCCGCGGCTATGAGCCAGTACGGAGTGCTTGCGGGCGGCATTGGTGGCGCCGTCGGCAGCGTGATCGCGGACGCCATTTTCGGCTCGGCCGCGCGCCGCGCCCAGCGCCGCGTCAACCTGCGCAACTGCATGGGTTTCAAGGGCTATCAGCGCTTCGGTCTGTCGGGCGATCTGTGGAAGGAGTTCAACTTCGAGGAGGGCAACGGCCGCAAGAAGGAAGGCGAACGCAACGAGGCGCTTGAACTGCAAGCACTGGTCGCTTCGGGCCCGGTGCCGGCAACCAAGGAGTTGGGGCTGTGACCATGCTACGCACTTTTATCAAGGCAGCCGCCGCCCTTGCCCTTGCTCCGCTGTGCGCCCACGCGCAGGCTATCGAGGAAAAGAACCTGCAATCGGGCAAGGCCAGGCTCGACCCGGCAAAGGGCTATATCTTCGCCAGCGGGGCATCACGGACTTTCGGTACCTTTTTGCGCGTGCCCGACGATTCCACCCGTGCCGAGTACCAGAAGGATTGGGACGAAGGCTTCGCCAAGGCGCAGAAGAAGTATCAGAGCGCGCTCAAGACATGGGAAAATGACGTCGCCCTGGCGA
>JAFEEP010000462.1 GCA_018241045.1 Pseudomonadota bacterium
CGAGGCCAAATCGCTGGACCGTGCGCGCAATGCGATCCGGGGCTTGATGGACCTGGCGCCCGAGCGGGCCACGGTGCTGCAGGATGGCAACCGATGGGTCGAGGCGGATGCCAAGACGGTCGCGCTCGATAGCCGGGTGCGGGTCAAGCCGGGCGAGCGCATCGCGCTGGACGGCGTGGTGGTCCTGGGCCGCTCCACGATTAACCAGGCGCCGATCACCGGCGAGAGCCTTCCTGTCGAAAAGGCCGAGGGCGATCCGGTGTTCGCCGGCACCATCAACGAAGCCGGTTCGCTCGAATATCGGGTCACGGCCACGGCCAATGATTCCACCCTCGCGCGCATCATCCACGCGGTGGAGGCGGCGCAGGGCAATCGTGCGCCCACCCAGCGCTTCGTCGACCAGTTTGCGCGCTGGTACACCCCGCTGGTGTTCGCCGTCGCCATCGGCGTCGCGGTGGTGCCACCCCTGCTGATGGGGACGGCGTGGCTGGAATGGACCTACCGGGCATTGGTGCTGCTGGTAATCGCCTGTCCTTGCGCACTGGTGATCTCCACCCCGGTGAGCATCGTCAGCGGACTGGCCGCGGCGGCACGGCACGGCATCCTGATCAAGGGCGGCGTGTACCTGGAGAATGGTCGCAAGCTGCGATGGCTGGCGCTCGACAAGACCGGGACGATCACCCACGGCAAACCCAAGCAGACCGATTTCGCCGCATGGGGCGAGGCGGACCCAGGCCTGGCTCGCGCGATCGCGGTCAGCTTGGCCGCTCGCTCCGACCATCCCGTCTCCAAGGCCATTGCCGTGGCGGGACAGGACGATGCGGTGACCGTGCGTGAAGTCGAGGACTTCGCCGCCTTGCCGGGCCGCGGTGTACGCGGCCAGGTGGCAGGTGCGCATTACCACTTGGGAAACCATCGGCTCGTGCAGGACCTGGGTGCCAGCTCGGCAGCGTTGGAAGCGCATTTCAGCAGCTTGGAAGCACAAGGCAAGAGCGTCGTGGCGCTGCTGGCAAGCGATGGCGTGCAGGCGATCTTCGCCGTGGCCGACACGGTCAAGGACAGCAGCCGACAGGCCATTGCCGACTTGCACGCGCTCGGGGTCAAGACCCTGATGCTGACCGGGGACAACCCGCACACGGCGCAGGCCATCGCCGGTGAGGTCGGTATCGACCGCGCCCAAGGCAACCTGCTACCCGAAGACAAGCTGCGGGAAATGGAAGCCCTCGCCGCACAGGGCACCAGCGGCATGGTCGGCGACGGCATCAACGATGCCCCGGCGTTGGCGCGGGCTGATATCGGCTTTGCGATGGGCGCGGCCGGGTCCGACACCGCCATCGAAACCGCCGATGTGGCCTTGATGGACGACGATCTGCGCAAGATTCCGGCCTTCATCCGGCTCTCGCGCGCCACCGCTCACGTGCTGATGCAGAACATCACCTTGGCCCTGGGGATCAAGGCGGTTTTTCTAGTGCTGACCTTTGCAGGCCAAGCCACGATGTGGGCGGCGGTGTTCGCCGACATGGGCGCCAGCCTGTTGGTGGTGGGCAACGGCATGCGCCTGCTGAGGAAGTGACGTGGATACCGTCGCGCATGTGTCCACGAGCGAGGAACGGCATGACCCGCTCCCGGGAACCGGCCTGATGAGATTTTATAACGTCCGTGGCACCGGCTAGGATGGCAGGATGAACCCGGTCGCCTCCTCCTGCCTGCTGCTGGCCCGCCTGCGCGCTTCCACGCGGCTGGCGGTACTGGTGCTGCTGATCTTCGCTCTGAAGATCGGCGCGGCGGTCGCCTGCGCGAAGCACGATTTCGCGGACATGGGCTTCGGCACGGATGGCAGCCATGCCGCGGCGGTGAAGGCATCGCCGCTGGATAGCGGTAATGACGATTCCACGAAGCTCAAGCTCGGGCATGCCGCTTGCAGTCACTGCGGTTGCCATCATGCTGCCGCCATGGTGCCGGATACGCAGATCGTGGTTGTGCTCGTGCCGCAGGCGCTGCCTATGCGTACGTCCGGGTTGCCGCCCAGCGCGTCGCAACCCTTGGAACTGAGGCCGCCGATCGCCTGAGTCAGGTGTTTTGCCCCTTTGGCGCGGAGCGCCAGAGGACACCGCCGACTCAGAGGATCTTCCAATGCACCTTGTTCGTTCGCCGCGACGACGTCGCGTCGCGCGGCTGGCCGTCCTGGTTCTGGCAGCGAGTTTGCTGTCGGGCTTGGCCATGGCCGCCCAAACCCCCGATACACAGGCCCCAGTCGCACTTCGCGAGGCGCTGCAGGCCGCCTGGCAACACCATCCGAGTTATCGCGCCACCGAAGCGCAACTGGCCGCAGCCCGTGCCCGGTACGATGCGGCCGGACGACCGCTCTACAACCCCGAAGTCGAGTTGGCCGGCGACGATGAAGGCCCGGATCGCACCACAACCGCTGGCCTCAACCTCACGCTCGATCTGAGCGGCAAGCGTCGCGCGCGTCGCGACGCGGCCTCCGCGCGGGTCGATCTAGCCACCGCTGAAGCCAAGC
>JAFEEP010000463.1 GCA_018241045.1 Pseudomonadota bacterium
CAGCAGGTAGGTCAGCTGCTCCAGATAGTCGCCATAGCCCACCCCGTCGTCGCGCAGGGTGTGGCAGAAATTCCAGATTTTCTGGACGAGGGTGGATGTGTTCATGGGCGTCCAGTCAAGTACCCGTCAAGTAAAAGCCCCAAGAAATTCGATTACAAGTCATTGATTTATATGAAATTCATTTCAAAAATGGATAGAAACACAGGCATCCATCAGGGATGGCGATCAAGTAAACGCCGTCACGCCCACCAGGGCACGTAACGGCGCAGCTTGGGGGCAGCATCGGGGTCGAAAGTCCGGATCACCCCGGCGGCCTCAGCCTCCTTGAGCAAGCGGCTCGCCATGGCGCTGTTCGTGTCCGCGATGGCGAAACGCTTGCGCACGGTTGCGTTGTTGGTGTGCTGTCCATTCACATGGCGCAGGCAGGCATGCCAGTACACCGCGCGAATCCGCTCCCTCGGCTCCATGCGGGTCAAGGTTCGCATGGCAAACAGAATGGAACGGGTGAAGCCGTCCGTGGCCTCAAATTGCGGTGCTGGCAATTGGTACAGCTCGCAACTGCCCACGACCTTGTCCACTCCGGTGCCTCGCTCCTCGCAGACATTCATGCGCCGCATCATCGACGCCATGGCTTCGTTGCGAGAGCGTGGCGGCGTATCCAGCAAACGCTCCGTCTCCACCAGCGGCACCCCTGGGTTCGAAATCTCCAGACGGTTGTCGAACAACTCGATCAGCGGGCTGGTGCCCGTCACCGAGAGATCCTGGTGAATCACCGCATTGGCAACCAACTCGCGAATGGCGATGTCCGGGTACATGCGGGCATCCTTGCGCAGGGCCTTGCCGATGGCCTCATTGCCCGGCAACCATCCATGCAGGGTCTGGATAACCGGCTCATAGGCTATGGCGTACCCCTGTGGGAACGGCGGCTCGGGGTATGCGGACAACCGGTCATTGCCGTGGTAGCGCACCAGCCGCAGGGCCTTGCGGCCCAGTGGGCCAAAGTCAGCCAAGCGCCGTGCAAACAGCAAGGCCCCCAGATTGAAAATGCGCCAATGCCCGCTGTCCATGCGCTCAACCAGACGGTCGGCGGCCAGCGCCGCCAGAAGCGCCTGGTGCCCGTCAGGCAGCGGCGCATTCATGCGTGCGAAATAGGTGGGATAGTCCAGCAACGCCAATACATCTTGCGCCACCAGTTTCTCCGCCGCAACCAACCACTCGAAGGGCGTGCGATCCAGCGTGCGCCATAACTCGCGCTCCATTTCCGGAAATTCGCGCAGCCGCTTCTTGTACGAACCCACCCGTACCCACTCCGCCCCCTGAAACTGCACCGGGTGCCGAAAGGCGGCGTCCATCTCCAGCACGACGACGGGATGACCGGTGTGCGTCACCGAGTGAAAGGCGAAATTGAGCTTCGGGCTGAGTTGCTGCAGCAACCAGCTCTCCAGCTCCTGGACTTGACCCCATCCCACGGACAGGTATTGACTTGATTCTCAAGCCTTCGCGGGTGCAGGGTTATCCACGGGCGGCGTGGCGCATGCCACGCAGACGCCGCCGGTGGGTAACCCGGTGCTGGGGGCGCGATCGTTGTTCGCGGCAAACTCCTCCTCGTACTTGGTGGGTGAGAGATAGCCAAGGGACGAATGCAGCCGGCGCGGGTTGTACCAGCCCTCGATCCAGGTAAACAGCGCTGTCCTGGCCTCGGCCTTGGTCTTCCAGCTACGCCGCTCGATGAGCTCGCATTCGAGCGTGGCAAAGAAGCTCTCTGCCATGGCGTTGTCATACGCATCGCCCACCGTGCCCATGGATGGGCGCACCCCCATCTCTGCGCAACGGTTGCCAAATGCAATGCTGGTGTACTGGCTGCCCTGATCGGAGTGATGAATGACCGAATCCGGGCGCCTGGTGTGCAGCGCCATGTTCAACGCCGAGATCACCAGATCGGCCGTCATCCTCTCTCCCATGGCCCAGCCCACCACCTTGCGGCTGAAGGCATCGAGCACCGTGGCCAGGTACACGAACCCCGTCCAGGTGGGCACGTAGGTCATGTCGGCCACCCACAGCTGGTTGGGCGCATCGGCCCGAAAGCGCCGGTTGACCAGATCAGGGGCGGGCCGTTGACGTTTGTCGCGCTCGGTCGTCACCACAAAACTCCTGCGCCGGCTCACACCGCGCAGCTCCGCTTGTCGCATCAGCCGGGCGATGCGTTTGCGGCTGGCGCTCTGGCCTTCGGCCCTCAGTTGTGCGCGCACGCGTGGCATGCCGTAGGTGCCATCCGATGCCTGATGCACCTGGCGGATTTGCTCGGCCAGGCGTGCATTGGCCATCTCCCGGGCGCTGGGGCCACGTTCGAGCCAATCGTGGTAGCCGCTGCTGGACACGCCCAGCACCCGGCACATGGTGCGTATCGGGAAACGGCGCTTGGTGTCGGCCTGGTTTGTGCTCATGAGTTCATAGACGCGGTGAACGTCTTGTCGTGTCTGGCGGCAAACCAGGCCGTAGCCTTTACCAAGATATCGCGCTCCTGCTCCACTTGGCGCAGCTTGCGGCGCAGGCGTACCAGCTCTTCACGCTCGGCCGTCGTCAGGCCTTCCTTGCCGGGCAGTGCTGCGCCGCGATCGCGTGCGTCTTGCGCCACCCAGTTGGTGATGGTCTGGGCGGTGACGTTGAACTCACGCGAGAGCTCGGCCGGCGTGCGCCCGGCGTGGGCGAGCTCCAGGATTTGTTGTCGAAATGCCGCCGGATATGGCGGGCGGGTTCTTGGCATTGCGGACTCCTTTGATCCAAACGGTAAGATGTCCGTGAACAAGGGTCAACTTCATCCTGATTCCCCACCTTGGCCGCACCGGGTGCGAACCCCGTGCCCACCACGGCGTGCGTGCCGTCCTCGACGCCCCACACCACATAGGCCTTGGCCTTGCCCTTCAGGGCCGCCGTGTTGGACAAGGCCGAGATGTACTCGCCGATCTCCTGCGGGTCAGCCTTGTTCTGCTTGAACTCAACCCAGCCCGTTTCCGAAGGCAGGTTGACCAGTTCGGTCACCAGACTGTGCCAGTAATCATCCGCCTGCGTCATCACGCACTCCTCCCCTTCGCAGAATGCCAATCAAGTACCCGTCAAACAAAAATTGCACCTAACCTATTGATTTATATACACATGCACCGATACTGCGGCGCTTCCAGTCAAGTACCCGTCAAGCAAATCTGCGCCTTCGCTCCACCTGGCGGTGGCCGCGAGCGTATCGGCATTCACAGGTCCTGGCAGACCGCTACCTCTAGAGCTTGCTCTCGCAGCTCTGGAGGTATGGCGAGAAGCTCTGGAGGTATGGCAAGCATTGACGCCGTTCATGCCGCCTCCCCGACCTTGCGCCCGCGCGGCTTGCGGGCCGTGCCCTGCGCCGCGCGCTCGGCGCGGATGCGGGCCAGCAGGGCGCTGGCTGGTTCGTCGGCCGGGTTTTGCGGCAGCAGTTGGCCGCTGAAGGCGGCGCGCAGGATGTTTTGGCGTTGGGCGGTGGATTGGGCAAGCGCTTTGCCGATGGCAGCTTCCTGCTCGCACACGGCTTGTAGCATCGTTTGCAGACAGCGGATGATTTCTTGTTGTTCGGCGAGGGGCGGGAGCGGGACTGGAATCTTGGCAATCTTGCCAACGCTCAAGGTGTAAAGCCCACTGGTCGTACCCGCAAGTGCCGTCATACGCTCAATACCACCGGGAGAATTGAGCCAAGTTTCAAGGTAGTCGCTTTGCACGCCAATGGGCCGCACACGAATCAAGTGATTCTGATGAACCGCGTTCGGGATAGAGCCATCCCAAACGGCGCAGCGACCTATTTCGGTCAAGCTGCCGTTGCCTTCAACAACCAGCACATCGCCTTTTTTGAGCGCAAACCGTTCCAACTCACCGTCGAATAGTTCGATGTGGTGAACCTCGTTGAGCACAAGCCGCCCACGGGCAACATTGGCGACGCGCAGAAATGGGAACTTGTTTGAGACAGGTGCGCGTGATGGCTTTTTCTGAATGCCGCCCCGAATTTCCGAAAGCTGACCTACCGTCGTCCACGCCCAGCCTGACGGCAGCACCCCAGTAGTGGGCGTGTTTCCGCGCCAGGCGGCGGTGAGTTCGCCCTGCACGGCCGCCTTGAGCAGGGACTGGCGGTAGCGTGCGAGCTTTTGCTGCGCGGCCTTCAGCTCGGCCACGCCGGCATCGAGGCCGGAGAGCAGTTCTTCGAGTTTTTCGACGATGCGGGTTTGTTCGGCGGCAGGCGGCAAGGGCACTTCAATCTGCCCGATGCGTTCTTGGCCAATGTTTCGCATGGATGCCTGGTTGCCGCTGGACAGCGCTTCGATTTGTAGGCGCCCTGCTTTGCTGCGCAGGAAATGCAGCGCCCAAGGTTTGAATGGGTCGGCGAGAAAACGCAGGCGGAGAATCTTGTCGCTCAACATGACGCGTTGGGTAACGTGCCGCGCGATGACGCAAGCGCCGACAAGCTCCATTGTGTTGGCGCGCGAAAACAGGAAATCGCCGGGTTGAACAAACAACGCGGCATTGACCCGCGCGGCTTCCGTGCAGGTCTTGCTTTCTTGCTCGCGGTATTCGCCCCAAGTGACGGCGCTGACTTTGACAACGCCGATCTCGTCAACGGTCGGTGGGCGCTCCTCGCACTTGAAGCTTTTGCCCGCTTCGATGCCATCAAGAAGTTCACCAAGCCTCACTAAAGCCCAGCCGCTCGGCAATTCACTCACACCAATAACTCCCGTTTTGATAGCTGCTAGCGCTTACCAGATAATCGCCAGAGACCAATTTGACCCTCAAGCCACCAGCTCCACATTCATCTCATCCATCAACCCATCGAGCTCGCCGCCAAACACGTCCCAGGCTCGCGCCAGCCCGCCACGGTCGGCCAGGGCGGCGTAGTCGAAATCGCCCCGGGTGATGCTGCAGCTGCTGGCGATGTGATCCTTCATCAGCCGCAGCCAGTCCATCTGTTCGGCTGTGAAGGCGGTGGCGCGCTGGCTGTTGTGGCGCCAGACCCAGTCGGCAAAGCGCTTGTCCACGGCGTCGGCAAAGGGGGTGAGTTCCCCGTCCAGTGCTAGGGCGAAGCGCAGCAGCGAGACCAGGTCGGTGAGCTGGCGGCGCAGGCCCGCGCCCTGCACCTGCCCTGCCTGCACGCGGGCATAGGCGCTCCAGAGCTTTTCGGTGGTCAGCATGAGCGGCGCGCGGGCCAGTTGGGCGTGCAGCGCCTCGACCATCTCCAGCGCCAGCGCGCGGCGCTGGTAGGGCTGCTGGTAGTAAAAGCCCAGCGCCGCGATTTCGTCGCGGTGCTGGCGCAGGTAGTCGGCAAAGCGGGCGATGGTTTGGCGCGCCTCGTCCTCGGCCTGCTGGCTGAAGCCTGCAAAGGTGACCTGGTCGATGTTGACGTGGTCGATGAGCTGCTCGCGCTCTCGGCGGGCGTTCTCGATTTCGTCGCGCAGCGCGGGCGCGTCGAAGGGCGCGCAGGCGGCGGCCACGCGGGTGGCGCGGGCGGCGGCGATGTCATGGGGCGTGAGGCTGTCCGCGCTGCGG
>JAFEEP010000464.1 GCA_018241045.1 Pseudomonadota bacterium
ACGATGGGTGCCAGGAAGGTGAATGCCGCAAAGGTCCCTCCGTTGATCAGCGCTCCGAGTGCCATGGCCAGGATGAGCCGCGGCGTCGCCAACTGGCTGAGCTCGACACGGAGCCTTGGTGAGGTCGCGCTAGTCTCGCTCCGACCAACATTGTTCGTGACGCCACGAATGACTCCAACGGCCGCGGGAATACAGAGGATGGCGATCGCCCAGAACGTCGTTCGCCAGCCCAGCGCTGTGCCGAGCAGTGCCCCGGCGGGGACGCCCACGACGGTTGCGATCGTCGTGCCGGAGAGCAGGATCGACAGTGCACGCCCCTTCTGGTTCGCTGGCACGAGGGTAGTGGCCGTGCTCAGTGCTACGGCGAGGAATCCTGCGTTTGCGAGAGCGCTGAGCACCCGGGTGATGAGCAGGAGAGAGAACACTGGTGTCATCGCTCCGATGACGTGGCTTCCCGCGAACACGAGAAGGCAAACGATCAATGTGAGCCGCGGTGGCCAACGGCGAGCGAATGCCGCCATCACTGGCGCGCCGACGACCATACCGACTGCGAATGCGGAGGTCAGCAGTCCCGCAGTGCCGACCGAGACGTCAAGTTCGGTCGCGATCGCGGGGAGCAATCCCGCGAGCATGAATTCTGAAGTGCCCATGACGAAGACCGCCAGGGCAAGCATGTAGAGGGCAAAAGGCATCGAGTACTCCGAGGTGTGAGATCAAGAAATGGTTCTTCTTGTCACCACGGCCAGCGCCCCGGGTACGCCAGACATACGCCCACACAGATCGTGGGCGTCGTAACTAGTGGTTCAAGGGGCTGGCGGTGTGACCGGCAACCCCTGACCTGTCTGATTCGGGACTCGACATGCCCCAAACTCTAACATGCCTTCAATGGCGAGCGGTCTGGACAGATACTTCTTGAATCGGCACGGTGTCATTACGGGCGGGGGCCAGAACAACGTCCCTGGACATCGGGCCTGTCTGAATTTTTGTGTGTGAAGCGGTTTCAAACGGGACCTCTGACGAAGCGATCGCCGTAGGCGATCGCGAACTGGTTCATTGCGTCGCGCCATTCCTTTGCGGCGCGTCCCCAGTCGGCGGTGATGTTACGCAAGGCCAGCCAGATCAGTTTGGTCGCGGCATCGTCGCTGGGGAAATGCCCGCGCGTCTTGATGATCTTGCGCAGCCGCGCATGGATGCTCTCGATGGCGTTGGTCGTGTACATCACGCGTCGCACCGCGGGCGGGAAGGCGAAGAATGGGATCACGCGATCCCAGGCCCGCCGCCAGGACGCGACGACGGTCGGGTATTTCTGCCCCCAGGGGCTGCGCTCGAAGGCGTCCAGTGCCTCGGCAGCGGCCTCCGCGCTCGGTGCCGTGTAGACCGGGCGCAGGGCAGCCGCGAGCAGCTTGCGGTCCTTCCAGCTCGCGTAGTCCAGGCTGTTGCGGATCAGATGCACGATGCAGGTCTGCAGGGTCGTGGCCGGGAACACTGCGCCCAGAGCCTCGCCGATGCCTTTCAAACCATCGGTGACCGCGATCAGGATGTCGCCCACGCCGCGGGTCTTGAGATCGTTGAACACCTTGAGCCAGAACTTGGCGCCTTCGGTGCTCTCGATCCACAGGCCCAGAATGTCGCGTGTGCCGTCGGGCAATACGCCCAACGCCAGGTAGATCGCCTTGTTGCGCACCACGGCGTCCTCGCGAATCTTGACCCGCAGGGCGTCGAAGAACACCACCGGGTACATCGGCTCCAGCGGCCGCGCCTGCCAGGCACCCACCTCGGTCATCACCGCATCGGTGACCGAGCTGATGAACTCAGGCGACACCTGCGTGCCGTACTGCTCGGCCAGAAATCCCTGGATCTCGCGCATCGTCATGCCGCGCGCGTACATCGCCACGATCTTGTCATCGAAGCCGGTGAAGCGACGCTCGTGCTTGGGAATCAGCAGAGGCTCGAACGAACCCTCGCGGTCGCGCGGCACCTCGATGCGCACGGGGCCGTCTTCGGTCAGCACCGTCTTGGCGCTGGCCCCGTTGCGATGATTGCTCGCCTCGGCGGGCCGATCGGCACCCGGCAGATAGCCCAGGTGATGCGACAGCTCCGCGCCCAGCGCCCGCTCGATCAACGCCTTCTTGAACGCCATCGACGCGGCATTCACCGCCTCGGCGCTCATCGGGCCCGTCACGAACTGATCAATCAGCTCCTTGGGTATCGACGGCAACGCCGCCACGGCGGACCCCGCCGCCTTCTCTCTCTTGCTCGGCATAGATGCTCCTGATTGCCATCCTATGCCTCACACACAAAATTCAGGACAAGCCCTGGACATCACACCTAGAACACGCGCTTGCTCACCGCGGGGTCAGGGTCGGCGATGCCTTCGGTCAGTACGCGTGGCGTGATCGGCCACAAGAGGCCCCAACGGTCCTTGCACCAGCCGCAGGCGCTCGGCTGGCCGCCGTTGTCGACGATGCCGTTCCACAGCCCGTCTGTCTCGGCCTGGTCTTCGGTGGCCACTTGGAACGAGAAGGCCTCGCTC
>JAFEEP010000465.1 GCA_018241045.1 Pseudomonadota bacterium
CATCCGCCAGGCCTGCCTCGCGCTCAATGTGCCCATCGTCAGCGGCAATGTGAGCCTCTACAACGACACGGACGGCGTCAGCATCTTCCCCACGCCCATGATCGGCGCGGTCGGCCTCATCGAAGATGTGACGGCGTCCGTGGACACGAACGCGCCGGAGGCGAAGGCGCTCAGCGGCGCGGGCAACCGCTTCTGCGGCTCGGGCTTCCGCGCGGCCTTCGACGGCATCTTCCTCATGGGCGAGACGCGGGATGAATTGGGCGGCAGCGAATACCTCAAGCTCCGCACGGGCAAGGTGCAGGGCGCCTGTCCTGAGCTGCGTCTCGATGAAGAGCTGCGCCTCATGCAGGCGGTGCGCGAAGGCATCCGACTCGGCCTGATCCGCAGCGCCCACGACACGAGCGAAGGCGGCCTCGTCGTCACCGCGCTGGAGAGCGCTTTCGATTCCGGCATGGGCTGCCAGCTCATGCTGCAAAAAGGCGCGCTGCGCCTGGACAGCCTCCTCTTCGGCGAAAGCGCCGGCCGCATTGTCGTGAGCGTCGCGCCGGATGGTGAAGAGGCGCTGCGCACGCTGTGCGCGACGCATCGCGTGAGCCTCGCCAAGATCGGCGTGACCGGCGGCACGCGCATCACCGTGAGCGTGGACGGCGCGCCGATGCTGGATGCGGAAGCCTCTGATCTGTCAGCCATTCACGCGGACAGCCTTGAGAAGGCCCTTCGCTCCTGAACTGGGGCTACACTGGCGGCCTACCCCGGAGGTCCCATGTCCAAGCTCCGCACCTGCCTTCTCGTGCTCGCCGTGCCCGCGCTGCTGCTGGCCCAAGATCCCACGCCCGCGCCCGCTCCCGCGAAGGCGCCCGTCAAGCACCACCGCCACGCGAAGGAGAAGGGCCTCGTCGGCGATTCTGCCACCAAGACCTTCCATCGCGCCGACTGCGCCCATGTGGCGGACATCAAGGCGGACGCGAAGGTGTCCTTCACCCGCCGCGAAGAAGCCGTGCAAGCGGGCTACAAGCCCTGCGAGGACTGCAAGCCCTGATCTTGGGCCTAAAGCCTCAGGGCACCGTCCGAATCACCGACGGATTCTGTGCGATCGCGGCGCGGATCAGCGGGTCGAGGACACCCTTCAAGGTTTCCGTGGGGCCGCCTTGGCCGTTGCTCGGCTGCTTGGTCTCGATGATCGCGCCATAGGTCCCATCCGCCGCGACCCAGGGGCCCCAGCCGAAGGTGCCCGTGCTGCCGAACCAGATGGGAGGGTTGGTGGGCGACTCGGGGTTGCCATCCGCCGTGCCGATCCAGTTGCCCAGCGCGTAATGGTAGGACTTGCCCAAGGACACATCGGCCGGGCTGTAGACGACCGTGGTGGTGGGCCCGAATCCGTCCGTCCGCTGAGCGGTCCAGGTCGCGGGCTGGAGGAACACCGCGCCGTTATCCTGGCCATTCCGCAATTCCATCGCGACGAGCCTCATGTATTCCACGCCCGTGCAGCTCAGATCGCCCGCGGGATCGGGGTTCTGGTCCGTGGGGTGGTTTGTGAGGAAGACGCTGTGAGGGCCCCACTGCATCGGATCGTGGACCTGTTCCTGGAAGATCTGCGCCCAGCTCTTGCCCGTGGCGACTTCCGCCATGTGGGCGGCGATGCGGAGATGGCTGTTCCCGTAATAGAAGTAGCTGTTGGGCGCGCTGGCCGTGCTGTGATCGTCGTCGTAGATGGCCTGGGTCGCGTCCCCGAGACTGAAGGTGAGCGGCGTCTGGACATCCGCGTTGGGATCATCGCCGGGGATGCCACTGGTGAAGCTGAGCAGATCCCGCAGCGTGATGTTGCCCATGTTGCCGGTCCAGGGCTGGCCGGTGTGCGCGTCCGTGAGCAGCTCGCTCGTCTTGGTGTCGAGGCCGTGGGGGAAGACGCCTTCATCCAGGAGCCGCATGATGACTGTGCTGGACACCCACTTAGACGCGCTCGCGACTTCGGTGAGGGTGCTGTTGGTGATGCTGCCGCCGCTTCCCGCGAAGCTCTGGGAGTAGACAACGCCTGCGGGCGTCATGACCTCAAGGCAGATCCCGTTGGGGAACTGGGACAGGTTGGCTTGAACGGCTTGGGTGACGGGGGCCCAGGGATCCGAGCTGGCCGTCGCCCCGCTGGATGATGAAGAGCCGCCGCCGCAGGCAAGGCCCGCGCAGAGGGCAAGCGCGGTGGCACTGGCGACGATCCACGGTTTCATTTGGCCTCCGGTAAGGGGACTGTCACCTTGGAGCCGCCTGGATCGGAATGGGTTGAAGCCGGCTTCGATCTCAGGGCACGGTGCGGATCACGGGCGGGTTCTGCGCGAGTGCCTGGCGGATCAGCGGATCAATCTGGGACTTGAGCGTTTCGGACAGCACGCCCTTCCCCGAATCCGACTGTCGCGTTTCGATGATCGCGCCATAGACGCCATCCGCCGTCACCCACGGGCACCAGCCAAAGGAGCCGGTGCTGCCATACCAGATGGGAGGATTGCTGGCCGTTTCGGCGGTGCCATCCGCGGTACCGATCCAGTTTCCGAGAGCGTAGTGAATCGTCCAGTTGAACCAGGATTTGTAGGGGCTGCCACTGATCGTCGTGGCGGGCCCGAACCCATCCGTGCGCTGGGCCGTCCAGGTCGCGGGCTGGAGGAAGGCCGCGCCGTTATCCTGGCCATTCCGCAATTCCATCGCGACGAAGCGCATGTAGTCCACGCCCGAACAGCTCAAATCACCGGCGGGATCGGGGTTCGGGACGGTGGGGTTCAGCGTGTCGAAGGTGCTTCCCGACGCCCAGCCCATGGGGTCATGGACCTGCTCCGTGAAGATCTGATGCCAGCTCTTGCCCGTGGCGACTTCGGCCATGTGGGCGGCGATGCGCAGGTGGGAGTTTCCGTAGTCGAAGTAGGTGCCCGGCGCGGACGCGGTGGCGGAGTCGTCGTTGTAGATCGTCTGGACGGCCTGACCGAGCGTGAAGGTCATGTTTTGGACATCCGCGTTGGGATCGTCACCCTGGATGCCGCTCGTGAAGCTGAGCAGGTCGCGGAGCGTGATGTTGCCCATGTTGCCGGTCCAGGGATTGCCGGTGTGCGCGTC
>JAFEEP010000466.1 GCA_018241045.1 Pseudomonadota bacterium
ACCGGCGCGGGGCGGGTCGAGCAGGACGGCGGCGAAGCGGTTCAACTCATCCGGTAGCAGCGGGTTGCGGAACAGGTCGCGGTGCAGGGTGTGAACCGGGGCCTGCACCCGCGCTGCGGCGGCCTTGCAGGCCAGGCTGGTATCGCGCGCTGCCTCAACCGCCAGCACCTTGGTCTGCGGCCCGGCGAGTGCGAAGGCAAATGTGCCCAGTCCCGCGAACAGGTCGGCCACGGTTGCGCAGTCCGCCAGCCATTCGCGCGCGGCGGCGACCAGCGCGGCCTCGCCATCGGCGGTCGCCTGCAGGAATGAACCGGGCGGGAACGGCACCGCGACCCCGCCCAGCGTAACCGTCACCGGTTCGGGCTCCCAAACGGTCTCGCCGCCGTAACCCTGATCAAGTGTCAGCCGCGCCAGCTTGTGCTCGCGGGCGAAATCAAGCAGCGCCTCGGTTGCGGCGAGGCCTTCGGCGGTCAGCCCCATTATGCCGATGTCGAGCCCCTGATCGGTCCGGGCAATCTCCAGATCGACGGCCAATCTGGCGTGAGCGTGCCTGCCCTTCCCCGCTCCCTTGCCAGTGCTCACCGCGATCAGCAGCTTGCGGACGGGCGGCAGGATCGCGACGATTTCTGGCAGCAGGACCGGACATTCGCTCAGTTCGATCAGCCGATGCGATTTCGCCTCGCGATAGCCGATCACCACTCGCCCCTGCGAGCTTTCCGCGCGCAACGAAGCGCGGCGGCGACTGCCGGGCGGCGACAGGTGCGGTGCGGTGATTTGCTCCGCCCCCAGTTCCTGCGAGGCCGAGGCATTGGCCACCCGCGCCTCGACGAAGGACGCCAGGCTCTCCTCATCAAGCTGCTGCAACTGGCAACCACCACAGCGCCCGAAATGGCGACACGGCGGGGTTGCGTGGTGCGGCCCCCATTCAAGGCTGCCGTCCTCGCGCAGCAGGTCACCCGGCGCTGCGCCCCAGGCGAACCTGCCCGATGCGGTGACGCCATCGCCCTTCGCGGCAATGCGGATGATGGATTCGGCTTGATCGCTCACAGACACGCCGCGTAGGCGGGTCCGATCGCTTCGGCAAGCTGCCCGGCGGTGAAGGCCGGGGGACAGAGCCGCGCTGCTTCGCCGTGGAGCCACACCCCCTGGCAAGCCGCCACGAACGGATCGGCACCCGTCGCCAGGCGGCTGGCGATGGTTCCGGCCAGCACGTCGCCAGTGCCGGCCGTCGCCAGCCACGAGGTCGCGGGGTGCGCCAGCGCCAGCCGTCCATCGGGCGATGCGACCACGGTGTCCGGCCCCTTGGCGACGACCACGGCGTTGAGCGCCCCGGCCAGAGCGGATGCACGCTCAACCTTGCTGCCCGCGCCATCGAGGTTGAAGGCGCGTTCCAGCGCGTGCAGTTCGCCTTCGTGCGGGGTGACGATCAGCGTTGCGGCGCGCTCTGCCAGCAGGCGTGGCGCGAGCAGCACCAGCGCGTCGGCATCGAGCACCGCCGGGAACGGTTCGGCGAGAGCCAGCGTGAGTCGTTCGCGTGCCTCTCCCCGCCGACCGAGACCGGGGCCGATCAGCAACGCGGAAAAGCGGGCATCGCCCAGTGCCTCGGCCAGGGGCGCACTGTCGGTCACCAGATCGGGCGACGGGCTCACGCCGGGGTTCGCGAGCAACTTGATGTAGCCTGCCCCCGCGTGCTGCGCCGCGCGCGCCGCCAGCAAGGCCGCGCCGGGCATGGCGCCGCCGATCACGCCGAGCAGCCCGCGCGTGTATTTGTGGGCATCGACGGCCGGAGCCGTGAGCCGAGGGCGACCAATCGCCACCGCCGCCCCGGGCGCAATTGTCACGCCGATATCGACCAGTCGCAATGCGCCCATCGCGGCGCTCGACGGCATCAGGAAGTGTGCGAACTTCCACGCCCCCAGCGCCACGGTCAGATCGTAGCCGGGCAAGTCGTGATTGAGCGCCAGCCCGAGGTCACTGTCGACGCCGCTGGGCAGATCGACCGCCACCCGCCGCTCATGCGAAGCGGCGAGCCGCTGCAGCAGGGCAAGGTGGTCGGCACTGAGCGGCCGGGTCAGCCCGGTGCCGAACAGGCAATCGACCAGCACATCGCCCCGGCGCGTGGCATCACCATTCAGCACCGGGCCATGCCAACCTTTGCGCGCCGCGATAGCTGCAGGCGTGGCGGGATCGGCTGCGGTGATGACCGCGACCTCGCCGCCGCGCTCGCGGATTGCCTCGGCCAGGACATAGCCATCGCCGCCGTTGTTGCCGGGGCCGCAGAGCACGGTGATGGGCCGCCCCCCCGACAGGCGCCAGACATGGTCCGCCGCGCCGCGCCCGGCCCGTTGCATCAGCGCATCGACGCTGACGCCCTGGGCGATCAGTTCGCCCTCTGCCGCGCGCATCTGCGCGGCGGTGAGAATTGGCTCACTTCGGTTTGGCATCGGTCTTGGCCGGAGCAGCGACCGGGATGACGTATTTGTCGTCGCCCAGGATCACTTCGTAGCGATCGCCCTTGCGCGCGGACTGGCTGGCATCGGCGCCGTCCGCCGCCTCAAGGTGCTGGCCGTCCTTGCTCGCCAAAAGGCGACGAAAACCACCATCGGGATGACGAACGACGAAGACCGGCTGATCGTCGATCACGGTGCGTTCGAGGCGGCAGTCGGGCTTGAACTGGCTGGCGCCGTCCAGCGCGCAATAGATCGGCTCGCCATCGTCGGCATCGGCGGGGGTTTGCGAGCAGGCGGCGAGAAGCAGCACGGGAATGAGGCCACGCGCCGAGGCCAACCTCAACCCCACGCCCCTCACCCGCGCTTCAACTGCGACAGGTCGCGCACCGCACCGCGCGCCGCGCTGGTGGTCATCGCGGCGTAGGCCTGGAGCGCGACCGAAACCTTGCGCGGGCGCGGCTTGGCCGGGTGCCAGCCCTTGGCCTCCTGCGCGGCGCGGCGAGCGGCCAGCTCCTCGTCGCTGACGGCAAGGTGGATGGTCCGCGCGGGAATGTCGATCTCGATCCGGTCACCCGGCTCGACCAGTCCGATTTCCCCGCCCTCGGCCGCTTCGGGCGAGACGTGGCCGATCGACAGGCCCGATGTGCCGCCCGAAAAACGCCCATCGGTCAGCAGTGCGCAGGCCGCGCCCATGCCCTTGGATTTGAGGTAACTGGTGGGATACAGCATTTCCTGCATCCCCGGCCCGCCCTTGGGCCCTTCATAGCGGATCACTACCACGTCGCCTTCGACCACCTGCCCGGTGAGGATCGCGGTGACGGCAGCGTCCTGGCTTTCATAAACCTTTGCTGGTCCGGCGAACTTGAGGATCTTGTCGTCGACCCCGGCAGTCTTCACGATGCAGCCATCGCGGGCGATGTTGCCGTAGAGAACGGCAAGCCCGCCGTCCTTGGAAAAGGCATGTTCGGCGCTGCGGATCACGCCCTTTTCGCGGTCGAGGTCCAGTTCCTCCCAGCGGCGCGCCTGGCTGAAGGCGGTCTGGGTCGGCACGCCGCCGGGCGCGGCCTTGAAGAAGGTCTGCACCACAGGATCATTGGTGCGCTTGACGTCCCAGGCGTTGAGCGCGTCGCCCAGCGTGCGGCTGTGAACCGTGGGCAAGTCGGTGTGGAGCAGCCCGGCGCGGTCCAGTTCGCCCAGGATCGCCATGATCCCGCCGGCGCGGTGGACGTCCTCCATGTGGACGTCCTGTTTGGCCGGGGCGACCTTGCTGAGGCACGGCACCTTGCGGCTGAGGCGGTCAATGTCCTTCATGGTGAAATCGACCCCGGCTTCCTGCGCAGCGGCTAGCAGGTGCAGCACGGTGTTGGTCGATCCGCCCATCGCAATGTCGAGGCTCA
>JAFEEP010000467.1 GCA_018241045.1 Pseudomonadota bacterium
GGGGTAACATTCATGATAGTCGGCCAGATCAGCACCGCGCCGCGAGGCGTTCCTTGCGGCCGCGCCAACCACCCGGTCAGCGCGGCATTGCCGTCACGATAGTCGATCCGGTCGAGCATGGTCATTCGGGCAGGAAGTCCGGCACCGACAGGTAACGCTCGCCAGTATCGTAGTTGAAGCCGAGCACGCGGCTGCCTGCCGAAAGCTCCGGCAGCTTCTGTGCGATTGCAGCGAGCGTTGCGCCTGAGCTGATCCCGACCAGCATCCCTTCCTCGGTAGCGCAGCGCAACGCCCATTCCTTGGCCGCGTCAGCCTCGACCTGGATCGCGCCGTCGATCGCCTGGGTGTGAAGGTTGCCGGGGATGAAGCCCGCACCGATCCCCTGGATCGGGTGCGGACCGGGCTGGCCGCCGGAAATGACCGGAGAAAGCGTGGGTTCGACCGCATAGGCCTTCATGCCCGGCCAGTGGCGCTTCAACTCTTCTGCGCAGCCGGTGAGGTGGCCGCCGGTGCCGACGCCGGTGATCAGCACGTCGATCGGATCGTCGCGGAAGTCGGCAAGGATTTCCTGCGCGGTGGTGCGGACATGGACCGCGATGTTCGCGGCATTTTCGAACTGCTGCGGCATCCACGAATTGGGGGTCGAGGCGATCAGTTCGTGTGCCCGTTCGAGCGCGCCCTTCATCCCCTTTTCGCGCGGGGTGAGGTCGAAGGTTGCGCCATAGGCCAGCATCAGCCGCCGTCGCTCGAGCGACATCGATTCGGGCATGACCAGGATCAGCTTGTAGCCCTTGACCGCGGCCGCCATGGCAAGACCGATCCCGGTGTTGCCGCTGGTCGGCTCTATGATCGTGCCGCCGGGCTTGAGGCTGCCATCCGCCTCCGCTGCTTCGATCATGGCAAGGCCGATGCGGTCCTTGATCGAACCGCCAGGATTGGCGCGTTCGGCCTTCACCCAGACCTCGTGATCCGGAAACAGCCGCGACAGGCGGATGTGGGGGGTATTGCCGATGGTGGCGAGGATGCTGTCAGCCTTCATGTTACAGGCTCCTTTAGAGGTTCACGGTATTGGGGTGCAAAAGTCTTGGCGCCGCGCAGTTCGGGGAAGATGACCGACCACAGTGCAGTCACCACGATAGCCGCGGCGCCGCCAAGGGCAACCGCTCCGATTGGCCCGAGCAGCGCGGCCGCCAGTCCCGACTGCATTTCGCCCAGTTCGTTCGATGCCGAAATAGCCAGGCCCGATATCGATGAAACGCGCCCGCGCTTGTCATCGGGGGTATTCAACTGGATCAGGGTGTTGCGGATGAACACCGAGATGGCATCGGCTGCGCCCAGCACGGTGAGGCCAGCCAGCGAGAGCGGGAAGCTTTTCGACAGGCCGAAAGCCACCGTCGCCAGGCCATAGACCACCACCGCCCAAAGCATCTTGGGGCCAACACGGCTGCGCAGCGGCGAGATTGCCAGCCAGATCCCGACCAGCGCAGCGCCGATGGCCGGGGCGGCACGCATCAGGCCGAGGCCCTCGTCACCGACATGGAGAACGTCGTAGGCAAAGGCCGGGAGCATGGCGGTCGCCCCGCCAAGCAGGACGGCGAACAGGTCGAGCGAGACGCAGCCCAGCAGGAAGCGTTCGTGCCAGACGAATCGCGCACCTTCGGCGATCAGCTTGAGCGGGGGGTCCTTGGCGACTTCGGGGCGGGTGATCGGCCTGATCGCCAGCATCGCCGTTATGCCCAGGGTCAAGGCGACACAGCCGAACCAGTAGGGCAGGGACGGCCCGCGTGCGAGAAGGAAACCGCCCAGTGCCGGGCCAATGACGGCGGCGCTCTGCCAGGCGATCGAACTGAAGGCGATCGCGCGGGGCAGTTGCTCGGCGGGGACGACATTGGGCACGATCGCGCTCAGCGACGGGCCAATGAACACCCGCGCCGCGCCGTGCGCCGCAGCGAGCGCAAAAAGCAGGCTGAGCGAGACCGCCCCCGAGCCATTGGCCAATGCAAGGATCAGCGCGATGGCAAGATCGATCCCCGTGGCCGCGGCGACGACGAAGCGACGGTCGAGCTTGTCGGCGAGCAGGCCGGCGACCGGGGTGAGGAGCAGAAACGGGATGAACTGGGCCAACCCGAGCACCCCCAGCAGGAAGGCGGCCTCAGCGGTCGACATTCCGTGCGCGGTGCGGGCGACCTGATAGGTCTGCGCGCCCAACACCACGACCAGCGCCGAAGTGGCGCTGACCGACAGGAAGCGGGTCAGCCAGACCAGCCGGTAGTCACGGATGCGCAGGGGATGAGTCGCGTCGCTCACCCGCGTCGAATGGCAGCGCGGCTGCGCCTTGCCAAGCGATCAGATTGTTGTGGCGATGAAACCCGGGCTATTCGCGGTCGCTCAGCGCGAACGGCGCAGGCGCGGATTGGGTTGTAGCGTGTCGATCATCTTCATGAAGTCGTCGAGCCGGATGATCCGTTCGAATTGGAACCCCGCGCGCTCGTCGGTCGCCCAGATCAGATGCGCCTCGATCCGACCAATGTCGGGCAGGCGGATCGAAACCCGCTCGCCGCGCTGGATGTCGCTGACTCCTTCGGCCATGAAGCCGTGCGCCGAGATGTTGATGATGTGCAGGTGAACGTCACCCAGCCGACGATGCTCGCCAATCACCTTGTGATCGACGGGGTGCCGGGCGGCACGACGCATGTCGGTTACGGTCAATTGCGCTCCGACGCCCATGATCGGTCCTTCCTCCGCACTTCATCTCAGGAGGAC
>JAFEEP010000468.1 GCA_018241045.1 Pseudomonadota bacterium
CCGGCGCATTGGCCCGCGCGTTCCCGAAGTAGACGATGTCCTTGTCCTTCATCATGAACCGCTGCGCGATGAAATAACCCTCCGCGCGCATCAGGTTGAGATGGAACACGGTCGGCTTGTCCATGCCATTGCTGCGAAAGACGAAGATCGCCGCCGGATCACCCTGGTTTTCGCTTGAGCCGCCAGCCCGGGCAATCGCTTCGGCCAGCGAGACGTCAGCCTTGTTGAACGGCAGTTCCTCGATTCGTCCCGCCGCCCCGAGGACCGAGAACGTCTGCGGTTTGCGTAGCAGTTCGACATAATCGCCCGCGAACATGATCTGTCCGTAGAGCGTCCCTGCCATCGCTTCCGAAAGGCGCTGTTCGAACGAGATCTTGCCGCGATTGAAACGCACCACCAGATCCGATGGCTCGCCCTTGTAGCCACCGGCAATAGCCAGCAGCTCGCCCAGCGACTCGTGCTTGGCCGTCAACCCGATCCGTCCGGGCCGGGCCACTTCACCGCCGACAACCACCGAGTTCCAGTTGTTCTCGGCCAGGCGCACCAGGACCTGCGGTTCTTGCGACTTGCTCTTGAGGCGATTGCGGATCGTGTCCTGGAGCTGGAGCGTGCTGACCCCGTCGACATAGAGGCGGCCAACATAGGGCAGCACGACAAAGCCGTCGTCACCGACCCTGACCGGGGGCAGCCGCTCCGCCCGTGCCGAGGGGTCGAAGCCCTGCTCGGTGAGCCTGGCCCCGCTGCCGCCGAACAGCGCCACGCCGACCTCGTAGACCGAAATTTCCAGAAGGTCGCCTGGCCCGATCGCATCGGACCGGCGGAACGGCGCCGCCAGATCGAGTTGCGGCACATCATGCGCGGCGACCTCGACCGTCGGCACATCGCCAAGCTTTTCGAGCGAACGGATATCGAAGACGCCCGTCGCGTCTTTGAGAATGGCCCCACCGGTCGGCCCGCTCGACGGCAGGGTGGCGCAGGCCTGCAGAGTGGCCAGCGCCAGCAGCAGAATGGCGGATCTGGTGGTCGTCAGGCGGGAAAAGGGCACGCTGCGCTTGTACCTTCAAGGGCAAGAGTATCGGACGCGGCCCATAGCACCCGCGGTTTCGGGTTAGCAAGGCTCGGCCATGCTCTTGACCTGAAACTGCAAATCTCCGACGCACCGCGCGGTACGGCGCGCGCGGCACCAGTCCGAGGACCTTCCAGACATGAGGCTGATGATCGATGGCCGGATGGAAAGCGACCGCTTCGGTCCGGGCGATGGCGTCTATACCTATTACCGGATGTTGCGGCGGATCGGTTCGACATTCCCGAAATTTGCCGTACTCAACGACCGGCTGGCACTGGGGATCGAGCGTGAGCGTCCGTGGACCCGCGCAGCGCGGCTGATCCGCGCATCGAGTGCCGACAGCGTCACCGTGGACCCCGAACACCCACCTCTCGACATCTACCGCTTCGCCCACGTTCGCTTCAGGATGACCAGGCAACTTACCCGCCTCGACCTTGCCGGGCCGCCGGGGGTCATGCACTGGACCTACCCGCTTCCATTGTGGATCGGGGGATGGCGCAACATCTACACGATCCACGATGCATTGCAGCTCGGGCCGGGCGGCCTGCAAGGCAAGGCCAGAACGCGGCAGGTCGCACTGCTCCAGGCCATCGAGGCGCGGGCCCATCGGCTCGTCACGGTGTCGGACTTCTCCCGCCACGAACTGGCGGGGCACCTCGGCTGGCCCGCCGACCGAATCGTCAACGCGTCGATCGCCACCCTCCCCCCGATCGTGGCACCGGAGCCGGGGAATCGCAGGCATGGCCCAATCCTGGTTCTTGGCACCAACGGCGCGCGCAAGAACATCGGCTTCCTGCTCGACGCCTACATACGCAGCGGGATTTCGCGCCCGATCATGATCGTCGGTCCGGTCAATGCCTATGTCGACGGCCTCATCCGCCAGTACGGTACCAGGCCAGGCATCACCTTCACCGGGTCACTGACCGAGATGGAGATTTCGGCGCTGCTCGGTCGCGCGCGCTGCCTGGCCTTTCCCAGCCTGGCCGAGGGTTTCGGCCTGCCAATCGTTGAAGCCATGGCGCATGGCTGCCCGGTGATCTGCGCGAATACGGGGGCGATGCACGAAGTGGCCGGCGGGGCCGCAATCGGCTTCACTCTAGGCAATTCAGCCGAGTTGGTGACGGCGCTGCAAAGGATCGACGGCGACGATCAATTGTTCGCCGAGTACCAGCAGGCAGGGACATATCGCACCCGGGAATTCGACGACCTGCGTATGCGCGAGCGCCTTAGTTTGTTGTATCAAACCTGATTTCCAGTATTAGCGGGCCATGCGAATTGGCATTGACGGCATGAATCTGGCCCTGGTCAAGGGTACGGGTGTCGCCACCTACGGCTTCGAACTTGCGTCCGCCCTGTCGCGCCACGGTCATCAGATCGAAGGCCTGTTCGGGCTGCCCGGCGCCCCGGAAGAGCGCTTGCGCGAAATCGTGTTCTTCGACGCGTTCGGGCGCGGGGTCGAGCGCGCCCCGCGAAGCTGGCCGACCCGCATCGCATCCGATCTGTCGGCAGCGGTTACCGGGCTCAGGCCAAAGCGCGTGCCGCTGACCGATTTCGTCGAGAAGCAGGAACTGGCCTATCGCATCCCGTCGCTGGACCGCCTGTTCACCCGCGTCGACATGTTCCGCATCGCCCATGACAATTTTGCGCGGTTCGGGCAGTTCACCACCGTTCACCTCGACGATCCACCAGACGTCATGCACTGGACCTATCCGGTGCCACTGCGGCTCGCGGGCGCCCGCAACGTCTATACGATCCACGACCTGATCCCGATAATCCTGCCTTACACGACGCTCGACGCGAAGCGTTTCTACTTTCGGCTGGTTCACGCCTGCGCTCGCAGCGCCGATGCGATTGCGACGGTTTCAGAAGCCAGCCGTCGGGACATCGTCCGCCAGCTTGATGCCGATCCGGCCAGGGTCATCAACACCTATCAATGCGTGACACCGCTCGAGCGACTGGTCCAGGATACCGCAGGCGAAGACGATGCGGCGTGGGTTTCGCGGCTGTTCGGGCTGGAGAACAAGAAGTTCTTCCTGTTCTTCGGCGCGATCGAACCGAAGAAGAACGTGCGCCGGATCGTCGAGGCGTTCCTCGGGCTTGACACGCAATCCCGCCTTGTCGTCGTCTCTGCCGGCGGGTGGAGCAACGAGGGCGAGATCCAGCTTCTCAACGGTTCCAAGCGGGGCTCGGGAATCGGCGGGGATCGACTCGTGAGGCTAGACTACCTGTCGCGCGATATGCTCCTGCGGCTGATCCGCTGCGCCAAGGCCGTGATCTTTCCCAGCCTCTATGAAGGATTCGGCCTGCCGATCCTCGAGGCGATGCAGCAGGGAACGATGGTCGTCACGTCCCGGATAAGCTCGATGCCCGAAGTCGCCGGCGATGCCGCAATCCTGGTCGATCCGTACAACACCCGCGAAATCGCCCATGCCCTCAGCCACCTCGACGGCATCACGCCCGGGGCGGACGAAGCAGCGATCGTTCGGCAACAGGCTGCACGGTTTGACGAAAGCCGCTATGTGTCCAAGCTGGAAGGACTTTATACCAAGGTGTGTTCGGGAGATTCGACGCGATCTCGCGGAACTGTCACAGAAACGGTCTAGTGGATCGCGCCGATGAAGCTTGAGTTCGACAAGGCACGCGTTCTGATCGTCGGCGATTCGATGCTCGACCGCTATATCCGCGGAGCGATCGAGCGGATTTCGCCGGAAGCCCCCGTTCCGGTGCTGCGCCGCTCCGAAACCCGCTTCGTCCCCGGTGGCGCGGCCAATGTCGCGGCCAATGTGGCCGCGCTGGGCGCGAGCGTCGTCCTGGTCACGCATATCGGCGACGATCTGCAGGGGGATGCACTGCGGCGCGACCTGGCCGACAAGGGCATCGCCGTGGACGCGATCGCGCAGCCGGGACGCCCGACCACCTGCAAGACGCGCCTGATGGCGGGCAATCACCAGATCCTGCGGCTCGACGACGAGGAATGTGCCCATCTGCCGGCGCAATTCGAAGACCGACTGATAGAGATCGTGAGCGCACACCTGTTCGAATGCGACGCACTGGTCCTGTCCGATTATGGCAAGGGTCTGTTGACCGACCGGGTGATCGCCGCGCTGATCGAAAGCGCTCAGGACCGGGGAATCCCCTCGATCGTTGATCCCAAGCGGGCCGACTGGACCGTCTATCGCGGCGCAAGCTACATCACGCCCAACCGGGCCGAACTTGAACGGGCCAGCGGCATCGCCGGCCATTCCGATGACGAGGCGGAGCGCGCCGCAGCCGCCGCCTTTGGGCTTTCCGGTGCGGCCATTCTCATGACCCGCTCGGAAAAGGGTATGTCCCTGTTCCGCGACGGCCATCAATCGGTGCACGTGCCGACCAAGGCGCGCGAGGTCTTTGACGTGTCAGGCGCGGGCGACACCGTCGTGGCGACCCTTGCCGCGTCGCTCGCCGCCGGACTTCAGCCCGAAGCAGCGATGCATTGCGCCAACCAGGCGGCAGGCATTGTTGTTGGCAAGATCGGCACCGCCGTTGTCTCGCTGGCCGAACTCAAGGCCGCAATCGAAACCCGCGATGCGGACGAGCCGCAGGCCGTTGCGGGGGCGATGCCCCTTGCCGCAGCAATCGCCATTCGCGATGAATGGCGGGCCAGGGGGCTTCGGGTCGGGTTCACCAATGGCTGCTTCGACCTTGTCCATCCCGGCCACGTCCAGATCCTGACCCGTTCGGCCGCGCTGTGCGACCGGTTGATCGTCGCGGTCAATTCCGATGCCTCCGTCTCACGCCTGAAGGGGCCGAGCAGGCCGGTTCAATCCGAACAGGCGCGAGCTATCGTGCTTTCTGCCTTCGGCTGCGTCGATGCGGTGGTGATCTTCGATGACGACACGCCGTTGCGCTGCATCGAAGCACTGGAACCTGATGTCCTCATCAAGGGCGCGGACTACCGGATCGAAACGGTAGTGGGCGCCGATTTCGTGCTCGCCCGGGGCGGACGGGTCGAGCTGATCGATCTGGTTCCCGAACAGTCGACCTCTCGCCTGATCGCCCGCGCGGGACTGGAATCCGCGTGACAATGCCCGAACCGGCACCGGACGCCTCGCTTCAATTCCTCGAAGACTGGTGGCTCAATTCGGCGGCGCCGCTGTGGCTGGACCACGGCGTGGATTGGCGCGGGCGGGGCTTTTTCGACCAGCTCTCGCTGACCGATGCCGCCAATGTCGCCGATATCAAGCGGGTGCGGGTCTGTGCGCGCCAGATCTTCGTTTTCGCCCGGCTCGCACGGCATGGCGTTCCTCGCGCGCGCGCCGCGGTCGATCACGGTTTGGCCTGCCTGCTGGGTCCGATGCGCCACTCCGACGGCGGCTTCGTCCGGTCGATCGATCTCGCCGGACGGGCCCGCGACGACACGCGCGACCTTTACGACCAGGCTTTCGTCCTGTTTGCCCTGGCCCACGCCTATCGCCTGCTGGGCGACGAGGGCCTGGTCGCTGAGGCCCGCCGCTTGTTCGCACTGATCGAGCAGCACTTTCGCCATCCTATCATCGGCCTTGTCGAGGCTCTGCCCGCGACCTTGCCGCGGCGCCAGAACCCGCATATGCACCTGCTCGAAGCCTGCCTGGCGTGGATGGAAGCCGGACTGGACGGACCCTGGACCGCGCTGGCCGACGAACTGGTCGGCTTGATGCGTGAACGATTCTTCAGCGAGCCCGAGGCCCGCCTGTTCGAGTTCTTCGATGACCGGCTGGAGCTGATCGCCGACCCGGCCAGCCAGGTCTTCGAACCGGGGCACCACTTTGAATGGGTCCACCTGATCGGCCAGGGGCGCAAGGCTGGCGTGGCGGGCTGCGACGAATACCTGCCGGGCCTCCTCGCCCGGACCGCGCTGGAGCGGGGGATATCCCCGCGCACCGGCATCCCCTTGGGATCGGTCGATCGCGCAGGAGTCCCGGTCGACCCGGACTGCCGCATCTGGCAGCTTTGCGAATGGCTGCGGGTGGCGACCGACAGGCCCGACATCGCCGGTGCCGCGTCACGGCCCGCCACGGCACTGATCGCCATGCTCGACGTGCCGTTGCGGGGCCTGTGGCGCGAGCGGCGCAATGCCCTAACCGGCAAGGTTCAGGACGAACCATGTCCGGCAAGCTCACTTTATCACATCATGACGGGGACCGAATCCTTCGTTTTCGGTATATCCGATCAAGGGTAGAAGCGGATGGGCAGCCGTTCCGTCCTGTCGGCCCCACCAGGGAGTTGAAACTTGACCGCCAGTTACGAGGACGCCATCGCCGCCAGCCAGGTCGCCGGCCTGCTCCAGCGCCTTGATCAGGCCAACCGCCGGATTGCGGAGCTGGATCAGGAACTGCGCACCCGGCACGCCGTCCTGGACGCGCTGGGTCGCGAGGCAGTGACCCGACTGCGCAATGCCCACAGCCTGTCCAGCGTCCACACCATCTTTCCCGCCTTTGGCGTCGGGCGATTGCTGGAGGGCGCACAGATTGCCGAACGGCGCAAGGTCTGGCTCGATGCGATGCGCGAACTGGCGATCGAAACGCCGCTTGCCGATGTCTATCCGCACGGCGGCGGCGACGATCCGCTGGCGATCCTGGTGCGCGGATCGGGCGGATATGGCGATATGCTCTATCTGGCGATGTACGTGCGCGCCCTGCACCAGACCTTCCCCCAGGCCCGGATTCACGTGACGCATGAGCACCCCGGCGTCGCGTCGATCTTCGCCGGCAATCCCTATGTCGCCTCGGCCACCCGGGTCGAAGGGGATCGCGGCAGCGAATTCCTGCTGCTGGCCGGCCTGCTCGATTGCTTCGACCTGATCGCCGACGTGCGCTATGCGATAACCTATTGCGCGCCGCCGCTGTCGCGGATCGATCCGGTCTGGCTGGCCCAGGCCAACTTGCGCGCGCTGCCGTGGCAATCCTTCGTCCGCGACGAATGGCCCTATCTCAACAACCTGTTCGCCAAGCAGGTCGTGACCGAGGGGCACACCAAGTACAGCTTCGTCGCGCATACCGGCAACGTCGTGGCGAGCGCGGGCAACTGGGGCGATTTCTTCGCGATCGAACCTTGGGCGCGGTTCGCCAAGCACGCCTATCTGCGCGATCTGCATCGTCCTTATGTCACGGTTCACCACGGCGCCGACCGTTACATGGCCGATGCCAGCGGGATGCAGACCAAGAACCTGCCCCTGTCGACCTGGCGCGAAATCGTGGCGTTGCTGGACGAACAGGGCATCGCCACCGTGCAACTGGGCGAAGCCCATGAAAGCCCGATCCCGGGCGTCACGGTCGACCTGCGCGGCAAGACCCAGTTTCCGCAAACCGCCCAGGTTATCCGCTTCGCCCAGTGCCACATCGACACCGAAGGCGGGCTGGTGCACCTGGCGCGCGCGGTCGGGAGCAGTGCGGTGGTGGCCTTCGGGCCGACCGCCGAACGCTTTTTCGGCTACCCCGAAAACGTCAACATTCCCGCGGCCGAGTGTGGAGACTGCTGGTGGACGACCAGCGACTGGGCGGTGCGCTGCCCGCGCGACTTGCCCAACGTGCCCTGCATGGCGAGCCACACCGCCGCTTCGATCACCGCCGCCGCGCGCCCGTTCGTGACGCGGTGCACCGACCTTGCCCTCTCGATCCAAGCGGCGACGGGGCAATCGACCGCGGAGTTTCTGCTCGGTCAATCAAGCGGCGCGGGCAAGGTCGTGCTGTGCGCCAGCGACAACGGACAGGCGCTTGATCGGCTCGCAGGCGATAGTCCGGCCAGCGAGGGGTTGCGCCTGTTCGACCTGGGGGATGGCCCCGATCGCCCAAGGCAGATCGCGGGCAATGCCGTCCACCCCGCCGCCTGGGACCGCATCCCGGCGGACGAGGCGACCTTCGACGCGGCGCGCATTGCGCTTTCGGGCGTCGATTCGGCACAATTCGCCACCCTGGCGTTCGAGCTGGCGCGGGTGCTCAAATCAGGCGCGAGCGCGATCGTGCATATATCCGATGCGGGATCGGGCATGACCGCCGACGGCCTGACCAAGGCGATCGGCGCGCTGCCCGGCGCGCGGTTGGGCACTGTCGAGGTCGCGAAGGCCGGTGCTGGTGGCCCAGACCTGCAGGTCTCGATCCGTTTCACCCGGACAGCCGCCCGCCCGACACCGCGCAAGCCGCAGTCGGCCACGGCGGGGGGATCGGGCCTGGGCAAGCGCGTCCGCGCGCTGGTCAAGCGCTAGGCCGACGCGATGCTGCCCATAAACGAAAGCCATTTCAGGGCGACGAAGGATCATGGTGCGCTTCTGGCCGACCTGCAGGCGCTCGCCCAGGGCGTCGTCACCGGGCGGGTCCAAGGCGTACCGCTGGCCGGGCTGGCCGCGCTGGGAACCGACCTGCTCAACGCCGCGCCCGGCGATTTCGGGGCCTTGCCGCTGCGCTGGGACGGACAGGCGACCTTCGAGATCGGCAACAGCCCGGCCTTCTTGGCCTTCAACGGAGCGGTGCGCGTCCCCTTCCTGATCGGCGCCGCGATCGCCGGGCGGACCGACCTGCGGCCGACATTCGTCGAAGTGCGGCGTTTCAACGCCGAGCGGGGGCTGCAATGGGCCGTATTCCACGGCATCAATGAACATCGTCTGTGGCACGGCCTGACCACGCGGTTCGTCACCGAACTGCTTGCCCCGGCGGTCGAAACCGCGATCGGCAAGGTGCCGCCGCTTGGCGCACTGTTGCTGCGCGAACGCCCCGACCTGCGCGGCCGCCTGGTCGGGCGCGGGCGATGGTCGCAAGCGGCCTTCGACGCCTGGCTTGCCGAATTCGGGATCAAGGACCACGGCCTGTTCTGGTGCCTGGGCAAGCGCCCCGCCGGGCAATGGGCCGGGCGGGACTGGTCGATCGGCACGCCGTCACCGCAGGGCGAAGAGCCTGGCGCGCCGGACGCGACGATGGCCCGCTACCTCGACCCGGCGTTCGCCTGGGTGCGGCAGCGCAGGGCCGAATGGAACGCGGCCGGGCGGCTGTTCCCGGTCATCGAAATGGAGGCGGGCGGTCCGGCGATCCGGCTGGTCCGGCAGGGGCAGATCGCCCCTTCGCCGCGCTGGCTAACGTTCGCCGGGCCGCGTACCGAGCTGCTCACCCCATCCATCGCTGCGCGCGAAAGCTTCGTGATGGTCGAGTTCCGCACCGGCGACGAGGGCGCTTCTGCCGAACAGATCCGCTTGTCGCTGAACGGCGCCCCCATGCCCACCGGCCTGCTCACCGGAAACGGGACCAGCGTCGCCATCGGCTGGACCGGCACGATCGCGCGCAAGGCCCGCGGCGCGAGCAACTGCGACACGCTGGCGCTTGACCTTGGCGAAGGACTTGGGGAAGGGACAGCCAATCACACGACTGAATTGCTGAGGATCTGGAATTTCTGATCTGCGAAGCTGCCATCCGGTTCGCGGCGATGTTCCGCCTATCGAATCTTCAGACTGGTAAATCCTTCAGAGGCATCGGGTTTCGGTCAAGCCTCGTATTTCTAGGAAGACAAGATGAGTGATGCGTTGATTGACGGTGCAAAACTTGAGGAAATGCGTCAGCGTCTCATCAACATCGAGATAAAGGTCGACCGCCTTGACGGCACTACCGATTCATCAGTGGCAAATTCTGGCTACGGCGGCCACCCCGATCAGGTTTTCGGTCCGGCCACCTATGCACAACACGGCGACGACCTCGTTGTCCTGAACATCTTCCACAACATCGGCATAAGTCGGCCAAGCTATATGGACATCGGCGCACATCACCCGATCAACATCAGCAATACCGCGCTGCTATATAAATTGGGATGTAGGGGTATAAATATCGAACCAAACCCAAATCTGTTCGAGAACTTCAAGGCACATCGGCAGGAAGATAGGAATCTCAACATCGGCATCGCCAAGGAAGGCGGTATGCTCGATTTCTACATGATTGACGATTTTTCGGGTCGCAACACTTTCGACAAGAAGACGGCCGAGGATTTCGTTCGCGAGAATCCGATGTTTGCGATTCGCTCGATCCAGTCCATTCCGGTCAAGAACCTCAATGACGTGGTTTCCGAGCTTGGGGGTGAATTCCCGGATTTCCTCACTCTCGACGTCGAGGGACTCGACTACGCCATTCTGGAGTCTTTCGATTTTTCGAAATCCCGGCCCAAGGTTGTGTGCGTAGAATTTATCTCGGGCGACGGGTCAAGCGCGCATGCCGGGATCAAGTCCCTGATGTTGGACAGAGGATATTTTCTCTACTTCAAGACCGTGGGCAATGCGTTCTACGTGCACAACGATTTCAAAGCCTTGCTGGATTGATCGGCAACCAGATGATCATCGTCACCGGAGCGGCCGGCTTTATCGGCTCCAACATCGTCAGGTCGTACAACCGCGACGGTCGCAGCGACATCGTCGCCTGCGACTGGCTGCGCCAGGATGAGCGCTGGCTCAACCTGCGCAAGGCGCAGTTCCGCGACTTCATCTTCCCCGAAGACCTGATCGGCGAGCTTGACCGCCTGGCGCCTTCGGCGATCTTTCACATCGGCGCCAATTCATCGACCACCGCAAGCGACGGTGACGAGGTGATGCGGGTCAACTTCCAGCACACCCTGCGCCTGCTCGACTGGTGCACCCTGCACCAGGTGCCTTTCATCTACGCCTCGTCCGCCGCGACCTATGGCGATGGGGCGCTGGGTTTTGTCGACGACGTTTCGCTCGATGCGCTGAAGGCGCTGCGCCCGCTCAACCTCTATGGCTGGAGCAAGCACCAGATCGACCTGATCGTCGCCGAGCGGATTGCGCTGGGCCTGCCCCTGCCGCCGCGCTGCATCGGGCTCAAGTTCTTCAACGTCTATGGCCCGAACGAATATCACAAGCAGTCGATGATGTCGGTCGTCGCCAAGAACCATGCCATCGCGGCGGTGGGGGACACCGTGCAGCTCTTCAAGAGCCACAACCCCGACTATGCAGACGGCGGACAGCTTCGCGATTTCATCCATGTCGACGATGTGGTGCGGGTGTGCCGCTGGTTCGCCGACGATCCGGCGGCGGCGCGCCACGGCGTATTCAACGTCGGCACCGGCCAGGCGCGCTCGTTCAAGGATCTGATCGAAGCGCTGTTCACTGCCTGCGGACGCGAACCCAGCATCGAATATGTGCCGATGCCCGAGGCGATCCGCGACAAGTACCAGTATTACACCCAGGCCTCGCTCGAAAACCTCCGCGCTGCCGGATACGCTGCCCCGTTCCTGAGCCTGGAGGACGGCGTCGCGCGCTATGTCGAGGTGCTGGGCAGCGCCGACCGGTACGTCTGATGTCCAGCCTCGCGCCCCGGCGCGCCCTCTTTCTCGATCGCGACGGGGTGATCAACCACGACACCGGCTATGTCGGGCGCATCGCCGATATGCGCTTCATGCCGGGGATCTTCGATCTTGTCGGGCTGGCCCGCGCTCACCATCTGGCGGTCGTCGTCGTAACCAACCAGTCGGGCATTGCCCGCGGCCTGTTCAGCGAGGATGACTACGCCGAGCTGACCCGCTGGATGCTGGCGCGGTTCGCCGAGCGGGATGCGGCCATCGACCGGGTCTATCACTGCCCCCATCATCCCGACGCCAGCGTCGCGCGTTATCGCGCCGATCACCCCTGGCGCAAACCGGCGCCCGGAATGCTCCTGCAGGCCGCCGCCGACATCGGCCTTGACCTTGCCGCCAGCGCCCTGATCGGCGACAAGCCCAGCGATATGCAGGCCGGAGCGGCGGCGGGTATTGGCTTGCGCGTCCTGATCGGCGATGCGACGGGGGTCGGCCAGCCGGACGGGATCGTCCCTGCCGGATCGGTCGGGGATGCGATTGATATTCTTCGTGACTGGCTGCGCCAGTCTCCTGACTGCACAAGCCAATCCGGGAAAGCCGAACCGTAATGATCGATATTCGCCAAAGCGACAGCCACCACCTCGATCCGTTCGGTTTCTTTCCCGCCATGCGCTCGTCAATCGGGGGGCTTCACGATGGCGAGGAGGCGGATTCAACCTACGTCTTCCACACCGAATACGTCGAGGCGGGAGAAGGTCCGCTCAAGTTCGAGCTGCGCTTTGCCGAGTTGCAGGCGACGCACGGCACCCTGGTGCTGCGGGTCAATGCCCTCAAGAGCAACGGCACCGCCAGTTCGATCCATACCGAGGCGATCAATCTGGATGCCCTGGCCAAGACCCGCGGACAGACCGTCTCGCTGCGTCTGCTGGCCGAACCAGACACGCAATATGCCGCGCTGGGGCACATCTATGTCGCCAACGACGCCACCGCACGCGGGCTCGACGTCGAACTCAGCCGGATGACCGACCAGGCCGAGCACGTGAAGCGGTTGTTCGAAGCGCGCCAGCGGATCTTCACCAACCACGCGGCGAGCCCGGTCGCCTCGCTGATCAGCGACGAACCCGCGATGCTGGCCACGCCGGTTTCGCAGATGTGCACCGCAGCGCAGTTCCTTGAACCGGTCTATCAGCATTGGTGCGAACGGATGGGCACCCAGGTCCAGCATCACCGCAAACAGTGGGAATTCGTCTATATCCTCCAGGCGCTGCATTATTACGGTATGCTCCAGCCCGGAGCGATCGGCCTGGGCTTCGGCGTCGGGACCGAACCGATCCCGGCGGTGCTTGCCTCGTTCGGCTGCAAGGTCCTCG
The DNA here is from genome assembly GCA_018241045.1 of Pseudomonadota bacterium. Lineage (GTDB taxonomy): Bacteria > Pseudomonadota > Alphaproteobacteria > Sphingomonadales > Sphingomonadaceae > Novosphingobium. The sequence goes on from JAFEEP010000468.1 coordinate 12,736, forward strand.
CCACCGATCTTCCGGCAGAGGATTCGCGCGCGGCGGACTGGGCCGCGACCAACCAGCACGTCGCGGCGATCGACGCCCTGCTACGCCCCGAAATCTGCGATTCGCAGATCGTCCGGGAACGGTGCGAATTCCAGCCGGTCGACATGAACCGAATCCCGATGAACCTGATGGATTTCGATTTCACCTGGTCGTCATGCGCCTACGAACATCTCGGCTCGATCGCCAACGGCCTCAAGTTCGTCGAGGAATCGATCAATTGCCTGCGCCCGGGCGGGATCGCGGTGCACACCACCGAGCTCAATCTCTCGTCCAACGACGATACGGTCGACAACGAGGGGACCGTGCTGTTCCGCAAGCGCGATTTCGAAAGCCTGGCGCTGAAGCTGATCTCCAAGGGCCACACCGTTGCCCAGATCAAGTTCGACCAGGGCGAACGCCCGCTGGACAACTACATCGACGTTGCGCCCTATTCGAACAACCAGCACCTCAAGCTGAAGCTGGGCCGCTACATCACGACCTCGTTCGGGATCGTGGTGCGACGCAAGTTCGAAGAATAGCAGCGGGTCGGCGGCGTGATACTCTTTGACGATGTGACGAAGGTCTATCACCTTCGCAATCTCAACAAGCGGGTGTTGAACCGCATCAGCTTCACCATCAAACGCGGTGAAAGCATCGGCGTCTGCGGCGCGAACGGCGCGGGCAAGTCGACCCTGCTGCGGCTGATTTCCGGGGTCGAGCGGCCGACCGAAGGCCGAATCGAACGCGGCATGAGCGTATCGTGGCCGATCGGCTTCGCCTCGTGTTTCATCTTCAGCCTGTCGGGGGCCGACAACGTTCGCTTCATCGCCCGGATCTATGGCCGCTCGGTCGAAGAGACCCTGGCCTTTGTCGAAGATTATGCCGAGCTTGGCAGCTATCTCTACCAGCCGGTCGCCACCTATTCGGCGGGCATGGCGGCGCGCCTGGCGTTCGGGGTTTCACTGGCGATCGATTTCGACTGCTACCTCGTCGACGAGATCACCGCGGTTGGGGACGAACGGTTCCGGGTCAAGAGCGAGGAAGCCCTGCGCGCCCGCCGCGACCGGGGCAGCCTGGTCATGACCTCGCACTCCGCCGAGACGCTGCGCGCATATTGCCAGCGGGGCGCAGTCCTCTATGGAGGGACCCTGGCCTTCTACGATACCGTGGACGAGGCCATCGAAGTCCACAACGGGTTGCAATCGCTGCACAGGGAATGACTGCGCAAGCCTCTCAAGGCCGCCTCGGCGGCAACGGTATGCTCACCGTGAGGGCCCGGGTCATCTGGGCCCTGCTCATGCGCGAGATGCAGACCCGGTTCGGGCGCAACAACGTCGGATTCCTGTGGATCGTGATCGAGCCGCTGCTGCTCGCCAGCGCGATTGCCGCTCTTCACGCGGGCGACACCAAGCATGGCAACGGGGATATCAGGCCGGTTCCGTTCATGATCGTCGGCTACACGGTGTTCTATCTGTTCCGCGCCATCGTCAACCGCGCGGAGAGTGCCATGCACGGCAACACGCCGCTGCTGTATCACCGTCAGGTAATGATCCTTGACGTGCTGATCGCGCGGGCGATTATCGAGATTGCCGGCGTTCTGGGTTCGGCGACCCTGCTGATGTCGATCGCGGTGCTCCTTGACGCAGCCTCTCCGCCTGCCCGACCGCTATTTCTGATCCTGGCCTACTTCGTCATGCTGGCCTATGTCTTCACCCTGTCGCTGCTGCTGATGGCAGCCTGTCATTTCAGCACGGTGTTCGCCAAGCTGATCCACCCGCTGACCTATCTTTCGCTGCCGATCACCGGCGGCTTCTTCATGATGCGCTGGATTCCCGTGAAATACCGAGACATCCTTGAGTGGTTGCCAACCACGCACATCTATGAACTGGCGCGTTACGGGCAGTTCCAGAACGCAAACCTCGACTATGTCGATCCGCTGTTCATCCTGGTCTGCTGCCTTGTCCAGGGCGTATTCGGCCTGATCGCGCTCGACCGCGTCAGGCAGCACCTCAACCTTCATTAGGACCGATCATGCGCGGAGTGTTTTCCGGCGACCTGGGCGCCAAGCAAACCCGGAGCCCGGGCGAGGCTATCGCAAGCTTCCTGGCGGAATGGCGCCGCTTCATCCTGTTCGTCCTCGCGCCGACCCTGGTGCTCGCCGGCTATCTCTGGCTCATTGCCGCGAACCAGTACGTGTCGGAAGCGCGGATAATCGTGCGCGACGGAAGCGACCAGAACACGCCCGCTGCGGGGCTGGGATCGATGATCGGAATTGCCGGGGCGCTGACCTCGGGGCAGGTCGACGCGATGAGCGTGGTGGATTACCTCCAATCGCTCGATGCGGTAAATTCGCTCAAGCAGGCCGTCCCGCTGATCGACTTCTACCGGCGCCCCGAAGCCGATCCGGTCGCGCGACTGCGTTATTCCGATCCGGAACCGGAGCGGCTGCACGATTACTACAGCGGCATGGTCACCGTGCGGTACAACGGCGACACCGCGATCACCACCATCCGGGCGAAGGCCTTCCGGCCCAACGACGCCCGCGCAATCACCAACGAACTGCTGGCCTTGGCCGAAAAGCGCATCAATGTGATGAACGCGCGCAGCCTCAGCGATAGCCTGACCGAGGCTCAGCGCCAGTTGCGCGACGCCGAAAACTATATGCTCCAGACCGAGGTCAAGGTGACCGGCTACCGGCAGGCCAAGGCCGATATCAACCCGGCGGTGACCGGCCAGTCGCGGACACAGATGGTCACCACCCTGCGAGGCAATCTTGCCCAGGCCCAGGCGCAGCTCGATTCGATGCGGGGGATCATTTCACCATCCAGTCCGCAGTACCGCGCGGTCGCCGCGCGTGTCGACGCCCTGCGCCGACAGGTCGATCAGGCGGCGGGTGACATTGCCGGATCGACCAACACCATCGCCTCGGACCTGGGTGGCTATGAAAAGCTGGTGGCGGAACAGAAATTTGCGGAACAACGCTATGTCGCGGCGGCGGCACACTATGAACGTGCGCAGGAACAGGCCCGCAAGCAGCAACTTTATGTCCTGCGGGTCGTAGAGCCCAACCTGCCGGTCAAATCGACGTTCCCCGAGCGTTGGAAGGTGCTGGCAACCTTTTTCGTATGCCTGAGCCTGCTCTACTGGATCGTGCAACTGCTTGCCGCGGGCATGAAGGAACACAACGAATAGGTGCCGCCCCCGCTGCCCGGCGCCCGCCCGTTCAGACGATATGCCATTCGGTTCCGGCGAAACCGAGGAAGCCCTGGGCGAAGCCGGTGTCGCCGGTGATCCATTCGGTGACGGTGCCGTCGGTGTAGCGCCACATCAGGTCGGCCCGGCCGTCGCCCGAATAGTCGGCGATGTTGGCGATCTGCCA
>JAFEEP010000469.1 GCA_018241045.1 Pseudomonadota bacterium
AAGCTGCACCTCGACGCCAACTATGCCTCGAGCCAGTACAGCTTCCAGTCGGAGAACGTGAAGACCGACGCCAGCTTCATCGTCAACGGCCGCATCGCCGTGACCGACATTGCCCTGGGCGATGGCGCGCAGAAGTTGACGATCGGCGCATGGGCCCGCAACCTGCTGGACGAAACCCACATTTACCGCCGCTCGAATGCCAACAACGCCACGCTGGGTGCCTACGCCAACTATAACCCGCCGCGGACCTTCGGCTTCGACGCGACGATCAACTTCTGATCTGTTCCTCCCTGACTATCGCAGGGCGGGTGGCTTCGTGCCATCCGCCCTTTCTTTTGCCCTTGTCGAATAACTGACCAGTCAGTTATAAACGAAGCGTGCCACGCCCCAGCGTTCCCAGTCGCCGATCGGACATCCTGCTCGCCGCGCGCGACGCCTTCAACGCGCGCGGCTTTGCGGGCGCGCGGATGGAGGACATTGCCCGCGCAGTGGGCATCTCCAAGGCGGCGCTCTATCTCCAGTTCGGATCGAAGGAGGCGTTGTTCGAGGCATTGACCACCGAATTGATCGAGGCGACCCTTCCGACGATGGCCCCGGCGCAATTCGGTGACATTCCTGCCGAAACGCTGCTGCGCGGCTTCATCACTACGCTCACCGGGCGGCTCGCCAGCCCCGAACTGGCCTTCGTCCCGCGGGTGATCATCGGCGAGGCGATGAATTTTCCCGAACTTGCGCGGTTCTATCACGATCACGTGATCGAGCGCGGCCTTGCCGTGGTCGAGGCGATCATTCGCCACGGCATCGCGCGTGGCGAACTTGCTTGCGACGATCCGCCGCTGGCCTGCCGCACGGTGGTTGGCGGGCTGCTGGTCGGAGCGATCTGGAAGATGGTGTTCGAGCCGGTAGGGGCGCGGCCAGTCGAGGCCGAAGCCGCGGCGCGGGTCCACGCCGATACCATCCTGAACGGCCTGATCGTCAGAAAGGAGCTTGCCTGATGCCGGCAATTCCCCGGCCACTCATCGCGGTCGTGGCGCTGGCGGCGATCGGCGGGACCATCTGGTACGCGACGCGGCCTTCGCCCGACGCGAACTGGCTCGGCTATGTCGAGGCGGAAACGATGTACGTCGCCGCGCCCGTATCGGGCCGTCTGGCGGCGCGCGCGGTTGATCGTGGGGCGGTCGTCGCGGCAGGCGCCCCGCTGTTCTCGCTCGACCCGGTGACTGCCGATGCCGATACCGCGCAGATCGAAGCCCAGGTCGCCGCAGCGCAAGCCCAGGCGGGTGACCTTGCCCAGGCGCGGCAGCGCGCGCCGGAAATTGCCGTGTCGCGCGCGGCAGAGGCCGAGGCGGCGGCACAATTGGTCAAGACGCAGCACGATTTCGATCGCGTTGCCGCATTGTCGGCGCGTGGTTTTGCCAGCCGGTCGCAACTGGATACCGCGCGCGCGGCACGCGATGCCGCTTCGGCCGCGCTGGCGCAGACCCGGGCGCAGATTGCCTCGGGTCAATTGACCGCCGGGCGGGGCGAGCAGATCGCCGCCGCGCGGGCCCAGGTGTCGGGCGCTGAGGCAGCCCTGCGCGCGCAGCGCCAGCGCCGCCGCGAGATTTCGCCGGCCGCGCCCGCAACGGGCGTTGTCGAGCAGACCTTCTACAACCTCGGCGAGTGGGTTCCGGCCAATTCCCCGGTGGTTTCGGTCCTGCCCGACGACAAGCGCAAGCTGCGCTTCTACGTGCCCGAGGACCGCATCGCCGGGGTGCGCCCCGGGGCAACGGTGCGCTTCACCTGCGATGGCTGCGGTGGCGAGCGGCAGGCCAGGATCAGCTATGTCTCGCCGCGCAGCGAGTTCACCCCGCCGGTGATCTACAGCGAGCACGCGCGGGCCAAGCTGGTATTCCTGGTCGAGGCGCTGCTTCCGGTCGAGGCGAAGCCACTGCCACCCGGACTGCCGGTCGAGGTGGCGCCACTGTGAGCGAGGCCCCGGCCATCGCCGTGCGCGGGCTGACCAAGCGGTTCGGCAACCGCACCGTGGTCGATCATATCGACCTCACGGTTCAACCGGGGCGGATCTGCGGCTTCCTCGGTCCCAACGGCTCGGGCAAGACGACCACGCTACGGATGATCTGCGGTCTGCTGATCCCTGACGCGGGCGAGGGCGAGGTGCTGGGGCTCGACCTCCTTACCCAGCGGCGCGCGATTAAGCAGCAGATCGGCTACATGACGCAGAAGTTCGGGCTGTTTTCCGATCTGTCGATCGCCGAAAACCTCGAGTTCATCGCGCGGGTCTACAGCCTCGACAACCGCAAGGCGCGGGTCGACGCGGCGCTCGAACGGCTGGGGCTGGCGAGCCGGGCGGACCAGCTTGCCGGCAAGCTCTCTGGCGGGTGGAAGCAGCGCCTGGCGCTGGCGGCGGCGGTGCTGCACGAACCGCGCATTCTCCTGCTCGATGAGCCCACCGCCGGGGTTGACCCGCTGGCCCGCCGCGAGTTCTGGGACCAGATTCACGCCTTGTCGCGCGACGGGATGACGGTGCTGGTTTCCACGCACTACATGGACGAGGCCGAGCGTTGCCACGAGATCGCTTATATCGCCTATGGCGTGATGCTGGCGCGCGGCACCACCGACGAGGTGATCGCCGCATCCGGGCTTCACGCGCTTGAGGGAGAAGGCCCCGGCGCCGATCGGCTCGCCGCCGAGATCGAGGGTAGGCCAGGCGTTGCAATGGCCGCTGCCTTCGGCACCTCGCTCCACGTTTGCGGGTCCGATCTGGCCGCGCTGCGGGCGGCGGTGGTGCCCTGGACCGACCACATTCGCTGGACCGAAACCGAGCCCACGCTGGAGGACGTGTTCATCAATCTGATGCGCACCGCGACCGACAATTCCGTGCTGGAGCAAGCCTGATGTGGGAACGGATCGGCGCGATGGTGTTCAAGGAGGTGCGCCAGATGGCGCGCGATCCGGGCATGTTCGTGATGATGCTGATGTTCCCGATCATCCAGTTGACGATCTTCGGCTTCGCGATCAACAGCGATCCGCGCCACCTGCCGCTGGCGATCGAGGCCAACGACAATTCGGCCTATTCGCGCAGCATCGTCGGCGCGCTCAGGGCGACGAGCTATTTCGATGTCGAACAGGTGGTGAGCCGCTACGGCGAGGGCGACCGGCTGCTGGCCGAAGGCAAGGTCCAGTTCGTCCTGACCGTTCCGCCCGATTTCTCGCGCGGGCTGGTCCGGGGCGAACGCCCGCAGCTGTTGCTGACCGTCGACGCCACGGACCCGGCCTCAACCGGTCCTGCGGTCGCCGCGGTGACCGAGGCGGTCAACCAGGCGCTGGCGCGCGAACTTGTCGGCCCGCTGGCGCCGCGGCTGGCCGGCAGGCCGCCGGTCGATCTGGTCCTGCACCGCAGCTACAACCCCGAGGGGATCACCAGCCACAACACCGTGCCGGGGCTGCTGGCGATCATCCTGTCGATGACGATGGTCGCGCTGACCGCAATGTCGGTGACCCGCGAGACCGAGCAGGGGACGATGGAAAACCTCCTCGCCACCCCGCTACGCCCGATCGAGGTGATGATCGGCAAGATCGTGCCCTATTTCGCAATGGGGCTGGTTCAGGTGCTGGTCGTGCTGCTTGCCGCGGCACTGGTGTTCAAGGTGCCGTTCATCGGTTCGTTCTGGTTGCTGCTGGTGGTGACCTTGTTGTTCACCCTCGTCAGCCTGGCGCTGGGCTTTACGATCTCGACGCTTGTGCAGAGCCAGGTCATGTCGATGCAGGCGAGTATGCTTTACCTGCTGCCCTCGATCCTGCTTTCAGGCTTTGCCTTCCCGTTCCGCGGGATGCCGGTCTGGGCGCAGTGGCTGGCCGAGGTGTTGCCGCCAACGCACTATATCCGGCTGGTGCGCGGGATCATGCTCAAGGGATGGGACGCGCGGCTGGCGCTGCCGGAGGCCGGGGTCCTGCTGGTCATGCTGCTGGCCTTCGGGACCGTCGCGATCTG
>JAFEEP010000046.1 GCA_018241045.1 Pseudomonadota bacterium
CCGCCCGCGCACGGCCCCATGATAAGCGAAAGCTGCGGCACCACGCCCGAGGCGAGCACGTTGCGCTGGAAAATCTCGGCATAGCCACCAAGGCTGGCAACGCCCTCCTGGATGCGCGCGCCGCCGGAATCGTTCAGGCCGATCACCGGCGCGCCGACCTTCATCGCGGTGTCCATCACCTTGCAGATCTTCATCGCATGGCGTTCGGAAACCGCCCCGCCGAACACGGTGAAGTCCTGCGAAAAGACATAGACCAGCCGCCCGTTGATCGTGCCGCTGCCGGTCACCACCCCGTCACCGGGGATCACGTTGCCCTGCATACCGAAGTCGACGCAGTTGTGCTCGACGTACATATCGCTTTCTTCAAAGCTGCCTTCGTCGAGCAGGATCAGCAGCCGCTCGCGCGCGGTCAGCTTGCCTTTGGAATGCTGCGCATCAATGCGCTTCTGCCCCCCGCCAAGGCGCGCGGCGGCGCGGCGGCGTTCCATTTCGGCAATGTTTGCGGACATCTGACCCCTCGTCACGAATAGCGAAGCATCCGCCATGCGCCGGGGGCAAGGCTATGTCCAATGTGAATTTGCAAAGTTGCGAAGTACCAGTTTGCAAATCTCCGCGAAGCGGCCCAAAATACGCCGCATCGCCGCGCCGCCGCGCGAGACCATCCTGATTTCGCGCGGAGGCGCGAAGGTGCGGAGGAGTTTGTACAATGCTCAAGCGCCGGATTTTCGCGGGCGAGCGATTGAAAGCGCTTCGCGCGGAGCGTGGGCTCAACCAGGCGGCCATGGGCGAATTGCTGGCGATCAGCACCTCCTACCTCTCGCAACTCGAAAATGACGATCGCCCCCTCACCCCCGCTTTGATCGAACGCCTGTCGCGCGCGTTCCCGCTTGATTGGCGTGAGATTGGCGCAGGGGACGCGGAAACCCGCCTGGCCGCGCTGCGCGAGGCCAATGCCGATCCGCTGTTCCCCGAGCCACTCGACGCCGCGCAGCTTGCGCGCTTTGCCGAACAGCAGCCAGCACTGGCCGAGCGCTTCATCGCGCTGCACGAAGCCTATCGCCGTGGCGGCCAGCGGCTTGCCATGGTCGACGAGGCACTGGCGAGCGAGAGCGCCGGAACCGCGCGCCTGCCGTGGGAGGAAGTGCGCGACTGGTTCCACCTGGAAAACAACTATGTCGACAGTCTCGACCGCGCGGCGGAGGCGCTGGCGGCGCAGCTTGGCGGACCATCTCCGGAAACAGCGGCAATCGAGGGTTACCTCAAGGATGCCCTGTCCATCTCACTCATCTATTCAGGCCAGGCCGGGCTGCGCGCCTACGACGCGGAGATGGGTCACCTGACCATCGACCCCGGCCAGCCCGCCGAAAGCCGCCGCTTCCAGGCTGCACACCAGCTTGCCGCGCTGGCCCTGAAGGACGAGATTTCCGCTGTTGTCGAAGGGGCCGGATTGCGCACCGCAGCCAGTCGGCAGCTGCTGTTCGTCGGCCTGAGCAATTACACGGCGGGCGCCCTGCTCATGCCCTATCGCCGCTTCCGCGCCGAGGCGCGCGAGGTGCGCCACGATATCGACCGGCTGACGCAGATCTTCGGCACCAGCTTCGAGCAGACCTGCCACCGGCTGTCGACCCTGCAAAGAGAGGACGCGCGCGGAGTGCCGTTCTTCTTCTGCCGGGTCGACATGGCGGGCAATATCACCAAGCGCCATTCGGCCACCCGCCTGCAATTCGCGCGGTTTGGCGGGGCCTGCCCGCTGTGGATCGTGCATGAGGCGGTGGCAATCCCGGACCGCATCCTCGTTCAGCTTGCCGAAACGCCGGACGGAGTGCGCTATGTCTCGATGGCCAAGGGGCTGGTCAAGCCGAGCGGCTCCTACGATCGCGCCCCGCGTCGCTATGCTGTCGCGCTCGGCTGCGAGGCAGAGCACGCGGGCGAGTTCGTCTATGCCGACGGGCTGGACCTGACCTCCCCCCGCGCCGCCGCGCGGATCGGGATTTCATGCCGCATCTGCCCCCGCCCCGACTGCGACCAGCGCGCCTTCCCGCCCAGCGACCGGACGATCACCGTCGATCCGGACCAGCGCGGCGTGGTACCCTATCGCGTCGGTTAGACCTTCACGATCCCCAGCCGGATCATGTCCCGCGCCGTATCCAGCACCGAATCCTGCACCGGGCGCGCCGTCCAACCCAGTCGCACCCGGGCGTGGCTGGTGTCAGCATCGCGCTCGTGGCCCAGTTCGCCGATCACCTGGCGGATCACCGGATCGAACCGCGCGGCGATCCGGACCAGCCAGTCGGGCAGTTTGCGCTTGGGCACCTTGCGCGCCTGCGGCCCGAGTCCTTCACGCAGGATCGCGGCGATGTCGCGCATCCACAGGAACGGGCCCGACGCGATGAAGCGTTCGTTGGCCATGTCTGGCAAGGTCAGGCAGCGCACGTGCATATCGGCAACGTCGCGCACGTCGACCACGCCAAAGCCGAAATTGGGCAAGCCGGGCATTGATCCTTCCAGGATCTTCTTGATCGCCTCGAGCGAAGTCGAGAAATCGCCCGAATGGAGCGGCCCCAGAACCAGCGTCGGATTGACGGTGCAGAACTCCATCCCCGCGCCATTTGCCGCCACCCATTCGCGCGCCGCGCGTTCGGCGATGGTCTTGGACTTGACGTAGGCATAGGCGTCGGGACTGTCGATCTTGGTCCAGTCCGCCTCGGTAAAGGTCGTCCGGTTGCGCGGATGACCATAGGCGATCGCCGCCATCGAACTGGTCATCACGAAACGGGTGACGCCCGCAGCCTTCGCCGCCTTGAGCGCGCGCAGCGCCCCGTCGCGCGCGGGGACGATCAGCTCGTCATCATGCTGGGGCGCATTTGCCGGGAGCGGCGAGGCGACATGGGCAACATGGCTGCACCCGGTCATCGCCTCCGCCCAACCGGCATCGCTCATCAGGTCGGCTGCGAAGAAGCGCAGCGTCTCGGGCGTACCGCCGAGCAGCGGGCGCAATTCCGCCTCGCGCGACAGGTTGCGGATCGTGGTGTGAACCGTCCACCCTGCGGCGAGCAACTGACGGATCAGTTCACCGCCGATATAGCCGCTGCCCCCGCTGACCAGGACCGTGCCTGTCATTGCCTATCTCCCCAAGCAAACAACGGCGGCGAGCCTAGTCGAGCGATAGTGCGTTGCAATCGAAAACGTGAGCACTGATTCAGCGCATCAGCACGAGTTCTTCCGCCATCGAGGGGTGCAGCGCGACGGTGGCATCGAAGTCCGCCTTGGTCAGCCCGGCGCGCACTGCGATCGCCACGGCCTGGAGGATTTCGGGGGCATCGGGACCGATCATGTGGACCCCCAGCACCTTGTCGGTTCCATCGTCGACCACCAGTTTGTAAAGCCCGCGTTCGGGGCGGCTGGCGAAGATGTTCTTCATCGGGCGGAAGTCCGAGGTGAACACCTTGACATTGCCGTGGAGGTAACGCGCCTGTCCCTCGGTCAGTCCGACGGCGGCAAGCGGCGGCTGTGAGAACACCGCGCTGGGCACCAGATCGTGATCGACCGAACGCGGGGTGCCCCCGAACACGCTGTCGGCAAAGGCATGACCTTCGCGGATCGCTACCGGGGTGAGTTGGACCCGATCGGTCACATCGCCCACCGCATAGATGCTGTCGCAGCTCGTCTTGCTGAAGGCATCAACCGGAATTTCGCCCTTCTTGCCCAGCGCGATGCCGGCGGTTTCAAGCCCGAGCCCGGTGGTGTTGGGGCTCCGGCCGGTGGCGACCAGCACGACGTCCGCGGGAATCGGATCGTGATCGCCCGCCGTCACCATCAGCGAGCCATCCTCCAGCTTTTCGACCTTGCTGATCGGCGAGTTGAACTTGTAGTCGATCCCGCGCGCCATGGTGATCTGCAACAGCCGGTCGCGAAGCGCCTGGTCATAGCCGCGCAACAACGTTTCGCTGCGATTGACCACGGTGACATGACAGCCGAGAGCGTTGAATATCCCGGCGAACTCCATCGCGATATAGCCCGCGCCCTGCACCACCACGCGCTTTGGCAGGCTGGGCAGGTGGAATACCTCGTTGGAGGTGATGCAGTGTTCATTGCCCGGGAAGTCGGGCATCACCGGCCAGGCGCCGACCGCAACCAGGATATATTTCGCGGTCACCTCGCGCCCTGACGCGAGCTTGACCGAGTTCGGCCCGGTGATCGTCGCGCGTTCGTGGATATGCTCGACCCTGTTGGTGTCGAGCGTCGAGATATAGGCCGCTTCCAGCCGATCAACGTCGCGCAGCACGGTATCGCGCAGCACGTTCCAGTCGAACTTCATCCCCTCGACCGTCCAGCCGTAGTGCGAGGCGTCCTGCAATTCCTCGGCAAAGTGCGATCCATAGACCAGCAGCTTCTTGGGGACGCAGCCGCGGATCACGCAGGTTCCGCCGACGCGGTGCTCCTCCGCCACAACTACCTTTGCACCGTGCGAAGCGGCAACCCGGCTGGCGCGAACGCCGCCGGAACCCGCGCCGATCACGAAAAGGTCATAGTCGAACTCTGCCATGAAACGCTCCTGTTGCAGGGGCGATATGGGGTGCGGGGTGTCGCTTTGCCAACCGGTTTTGCTGGTCAGAGTGATTTGTCGAGCCGAGCGAACCGCGGCCGCTCGCCCGACCCGTCACTTGATCCCCGCCGCCGCCAGCAGCGCCTCCGTACTGGGATCGAACTTCGCGTCGCCCGCGACGATCGACTTGGCGATTTCCTTGCCCAGCTCGACCCCGAACTGGTCGAACGAGTTGATCTGCAGCATCACCCCGTTGGCGAAGGTGCGGTGTTCGTGGAACGCGATCAGCGCGCCCAGCGTGGCGGGATTGATATCCTCGCACAGCATGGTCGCCGAAGGGCGGTCGCCCGGATAGGCGCGTGCGAGATCCTTGGCCTCGCGCCCCGCCATCAGCGCCGCGCCTTGCGCAAAACAGTTTGCCAGCAGGTTGCGGTGATGGTCGGGCGAAAGACTGTCGCCGGGGATGATCGCAGCGATGAAGTCGACAGGGACCAGGTTGGTGCCCTGGTGCAGCAGCTGGAACACCGCGTGCTGCGCATCCGTCCCCACCCCGCCCCAGGTGATCGGCGCGGTCGGGCCGGTCACCGGCTTGCCATCGAGCATGACCGACTTGCCGTTCGATTCCATCTCGAGTTGCTGAAGGTAGCTGGGAAACAGCCGCAGCCGTTCGTCATAGGCAAAGACCGCGCGGGTCTGGCAGCCGCGCAGATGGGTGTAATAGAGATCGGCGAAGGCGGCGCGTAGCGGCAGGTTGTCCGCCGGATCGGCATCTTCGAAATGGCGGTCCATCGCCGCCGCGCCGTCGAGGAATTCGGAGAAATCGTCCCAGCCCACCGCCAGCGCGATCGGAAAACCGATCGACGACCACAGCGAATAGCGCCCGCCGACGCTTTCCGAGAACGGCAGCACGCGGGTTTCATCCACCCCCCATTCGACCGCCTTGTCGGGATAGGCGGTCAGCGCCACGACGCGGCCATAGGGATCGGTCACCCCGCCGGTGCGCAGCCAGTCGAGCGCGGAAGCGGCGTTGATCATCGTTTCGGTGGTGGTGAAGGTCTTGGACGCGACCGCGACCATCGTCGTCGCCGGATCGCAGGCGCGACACGCCGCTTCGAGCGCAAGTCCGTCGATATTGGAGACGACATGGACATCGACCAGCGCCCCGTCGCGGGTCAGGGCGTCCACCGCCAGCGCCGGGCCCAGCGCCGAACCGCCGATGCCGATGTGGATCAGGTGCTTGACCTCACCCAGCGCGCCCTGGTGGATCGCCTCGACCAGGCCTTTCATCCGCAGATGCAGCGCCTCGGCCTCCTCAACGCTCGCCTCGCGCCCGACTCCGCGCTGGGCAGTATGCTCGACCGCGCGGTTCTCGGTCACGTTGATGTGATCGCCCGCGAACATCGCTGCACGGCGTTCGGCAAAGCCGGTCGCCGCGGCGAGTCTCTCGAATACCGCGACGTGCGGGGCATCGAGGTGAGTCTTCGACCAGTCGAACCGGATCTTGCCACCCGGCAGCTCAAGCTCGTGCGAATAGGCGGCCAGCCGGTCCCCAGCTGCGAACAGCGCCTTCAGCGTCGGTTTGTCGAGAGCGGCGAGGTCCGCCCAGGCGGCACGCACGGCATCGGTCATCGCAAACTCCTCAAAATCATGTTCCGCCATTGCTATGGCCTTGGCCTGCCGCCACGCCAAGCCGGGAAACGTATGCGGAGACTGCGACAATTTTGCGTTAGTGCTTTATTTGTGTAATACACCATGCCCCTTGACGACAGCCCGTCGCGCCAACATGGACTGCGCCATGACCGAAACGCCCCCTGCCGCGCCTGCCTCCCCCGCACCGTCTGCCACCGCCGCACCCGCGCTCGATGACGGATCGAAGCCGGTCAAGAAGGAGGACAGCTTTGGCGTCTTTCTGATCAAGCTGGTCCTGTTCGTGGCGGTGTTCCGCAGCTTCTTCCTCGCCCCGTTCTACATCCCCAGCGAATCGATGTTGCCGCGTCTGCTGGTGGGCGACTATCTGCTGCTGGCGAAGTGGCCCTATGGTTATTCACGCAAGAGCTTGCCCTTCGGCCTGCCGCTGCTGCCCGAAAGCCGGGTCCTTGCGCGCACGCCCGAGCGCGGCGACGTGGTGGTGTTCAAGGCACCGCCGACCAATCAGGATGACTGGATCAAGCGGGTGATCGGCATCCCTGGCGATACCGTGCAGATGAAGGACGGCGTGCTGTGGCTCAACGGCCAGCCCGTTCCCAAGCAGCGTGTCGCCGACTTCGTCGTTCCGGTGACCCCCAACATGACCACCGACCCCGACGGCAATCCCAAGCCGCCCTGTGCCTCGCCACAGTTCGATGCCAAGCTGGCCGATGGCGCCGAGGTGTGCCGCTATCCCCAGTATCGCGAAACGCTGCCCGGCGGGAAAAGCTACAACGTGCTCGACTTCGGCCCGCGTGAGAATGACAATACCGATCCGGTCATGGTCCCCGAAGGCAGCGTATTCCTGATGGGCGACAACCGCGACAATTCCGCTGACAGCCGCGTGCCCTTCGATCGCGGTGGGCTTGGCGGGCCGGTGCCGCAGGACAACCTGCTGGGCCGCGCCACGGTGATGATGTGGTCGACCGACGGCGGGGCCGAGTGGCTCAAGCCGTGGACCTGGTTCACCGCCGCGCGCTGGAGCCGCATCGGCAGCGGGTTCTGACGGCCGATGCTGGGGCAGGAAACGCACAGGTTTCTCACCACCTTCGCCGGGCGCCCACCGGTCGACGAGGCGCTGTGGCTCGAGGCGCTGACGCACGGCAGCACTGGCGCGGCGCGCGACTACCAGCGGCTTGAGTTCCTTGGCGACCGGGTGCTGGGCATGGTCATTGCCGACTGGCTCTACAAACTGGAAGACGCAGACGAAGGGCGCCTGTCGCAGCGGCTCAACGCGCTGGTCAGCCGGGCGACCTGCGCCGATGTCGCGCGGTCGATCGGCCTTGGCGCGCATATCCACCTGGGAAAACAAGCGCGCGACGACGGCGGCAAGGATAGCGAGAACATCCTGGGCGACGTGATGGAGGCGCTGATCGGCGCCAGCTTCATCACCCAAGGCTTCGACGTGACGCGAGATATCGTCCACCGGATCTGGGCCGACGCCGTTGCTGGCAAGACCGGCCAGGCCAAGCACCCCAAGTCAGCGCTGCAGGAATGGGCCGCGGGAAACCGCCGCAAGGTCCCCGAATACCGCCTGGTCGAACGCACCGGCCCCGACCATGCCGCGCGCTTCACCGTGGCCGTCGCGGTCAAGGGCGTGGGCGAGGCGGAGGCTACCGGCAGCTCGATGCGCGAAGCGGAAACCGCCGCGGCGGAAGCCTTCATGATGAGGTTCGGGTGACGTATCGCGCGTGGGCTTCGACAAGCTCAGCCTGAGCGGATATTGTGAACCAAGACAAAAGCAAACCCCGCTAAGCCTAAGCTTGTCGAAGGCCGTGCGCAATGAAGGCCAAACCCCATGACCACCCACTGCGGCCTAGTTGCCGTCCTCGGCGCGCCCAATGCGGGCAAGTCCACGCTGGTAAACGCGCTGGTCGGACAGAAGGTGGCGATCGTTTCGGCCAAGGCGCAGACCACGCGCGCCCGGCTGATGGGCATCGCGCTGGAAGGTCAGACCCAGATCATCCTGGCCGACACCCCCGGCCTGTTCGCGCCCAAGCGCCGACTTGACCGGGCAATGGTCAACGCCGCCTGGGAAGGCGCGCAAGAGGCCGACGCGATCCTGCTGGTCGTCGATGGTCGCAAGAAGAAGCGCGACTATCTCGAGCCGATCCTCGAAAGCCTCAAGGACCGGCCCGAGCGCAAGATCCTGGTGCTCAACAAGGTCGACGAAACCGCCAAGGAGCCGCTGCTGGTCGCCGCGCAGGATCTGGCCGGCGAAGGCCAGTTTTCCGAAGTGTTCTTCGTCTCCGCCCTCACCGGTGACGGGGTGCCGGAATTGAAGGCGCGGCTCGCCGAACTGATGCCCGAAGGACCGTGGCACTACCCCGAGGACCAGGTTTCCGACGCCAGCGAACGCCTGCTCGCCTGCGAGATCACCCGCGAACAACTTTACCGCCAGTTGCACGACGAACTGCCCTATGACAGCACGGTGCGGCCCGAAAGCTACCAGACCCGCAAGGACGGCTCGGTCGAAATCCATCAACAAATCATCATCGCCCGCGACAGCCAGAAGGGCATCGTGCTGGGCAAAGGCGGTTCAAAGCTGAAGGCCATCGGCGAGGCGGCGCGCAAGGAACTGGCCGACCTGCTGGGGGTCAAGGTCCACCTGTTCCTTCACGTCAAGGTCGACGAAAGCTGGGCCGACGACAAGGAAATCTATGAGGAGCTGGGGTTGGACTGGGTGCGTTAGCGCAATTTCGCGATCCCGATCCCGTCCATCTTCGCCCGTTCCTTGGTCGATTCCTCGCTGCGGTTCAGCGCCTTGGCGATTTCCTTGAGGCCCTTGCCCTTGGCGGCAAGGGTGCGCAGCTTGGCGACCTCGTCGGCTTTCCACGGCTGGCGGTGCTTGGTGAACTGTTCGGCCATGCGGCGCGGGATAACCGATCGGCGGCTGCCCGTCACGCCCCGCAATCGGGCGCGGCGCAGGCGGATCGAGGTCGATTACCAAGATTTCACCCTTCGCAAAGGCGCCATCGCGGTTCATTCTGCTATTCGCACGACCGGTAGCGAGGAGGAGCGAACCGCGATGAAGGTCATTTACGGGCGGAACCAAAAAGGGCCGGAGAACCCGCGCGCTGCCGCGCCTGCCCCGGCCAACGCCGGTCGATAGGCCCGGATGCGCTGGTTTCTTGCGACAATTGCCCTCGCCGCGGCGCTGGGCTGTGGCTTTCTTGCGCTCGCCGGGTGGTTCGGCGGGGCGGTGTTCGCCAGCTATGAACCGACCCGTGCCACGCCGACCCCGCGCGCGGCGATCTACCTTTCGGGCGACGTCGGCCCCTCGCTCGGCCTGGGGTCGGACGTGGTCTCGACCCTGCGCGCCAATGGCTATGCGGTGGTGACGGTCAATTCGGCCGCGTACTTCAATCGTCGCCGCGATCCGGCGGAGATTACGCGACTGGTCAGCGAAGCGCTCGACAGCGCGGCGAAACTGGGCGGAACGGGAGAAGTCGTCGCGGTCGGCCATTCCTTCGGCGCGGATATGCTCCACGTCGCGCTGGCCCGAATGCCCGCCGCCGCGCGGGCTCGGGTGGCGCGGGTGATCTACATCGCGCCGAGCAGCGACGTCGAATTCGCCGTTTCGCCGCTTGAAATGCTCGGTCTGACGAGCGCGGAGAGCAAGGCGATTGACACGGCGCGTCAAGTGTCCTTCGCCCCCGTCGCCTGTATTTATGGTAAGGATGACAGCCAGAGCCTTTGCCCGCACCTGACCTGGCCCGGAACGCTGCGTCTGCCCCTGCCCGGCGGGCACAACCTGCGTTTCGATGGCGACGCGCTGGATCGGGCACTTGTCCAGGCGCTTGTCATCAATCTTACACAAAGTTCATCTGCCGCTCACCGCGACGCCGGGTTGTGAGGCATAGAGCGGATCGCATCGAAGGAGTCCTGCCGTGATCATTGCCCGCCTTGTTCCGCTCGCCGCACTCGCCCTGATGACAGCGAGCACCGGCATGGCGAGCGTGGAGGCCAAGTCGAGCGTCGATCCCTCGGGGCTGTGGCGCAATCCGGCGGGAACGCTGCAGGTGCGGATCGCGGAGCGCGCCGGGCAGCTGACCGGCACGATCGCCTGGGCGGCACCCGAAGCGATCGCCGACGCGCGCGAATCGGGGGTCAACGAACCATTGGTCGGAACCGCGTTGCTGCAGGATTATCGTCGCACCGGGTCCGGGCGCTGGCAGGGCCGGGTCTATGTCCCCGATATGCAGGCGACCTTCGTTTCGAACATCAAGGCCAAGACCGAAAGCGAACTGGATATCTCCGGCTGCATCCTGGGCGGCCTGTTGTGCAAGCACCAGACCTGGCGTCGGGTCTGACCGGGAACGCAAACGGTGGCGAAAACGTGGTGGAATGACCTTCGTCGCCCGCTGGTGACGCTGGCGATCCTGGCCGTCGGGGTGATGGCGCTGTTCGCCCTGCGCAAGCTCGCCAGCGAGATCACCTATCACCAGTTGCGCGAGGCGTTCCGGGCGATCCCATCGGATCGGATCGGCCTGAGCGTCGCGCTGACGGTGGCCAGCTATGTCGCACTGACCTTCTATGACTACATCGCGCTTGGGGCGCTGGGTCATCCACTGGCGTGGAGCAAGGCGGCGCTGGCCTCGTTCACCAGCTATACGCTGAGCCACAACCTGGGTTTGTCGCTGCTGACCGGCGGCAGCGCGCGCTTTCGCATCTACAGCGCCGAAGGGGTCGAACCCGGCCTGATCGGCGGGGTGATCGCGATTGCCAGCACCAGCTTCTGGTGCGGGGTCGCCCTGCTCGCCGGGCTTGGGCTGGTGCTGGGCGACCGTTCGATCGACGTTCTGGGCGACGCATCGCCCTTTGCCCAGCCGATCGGTCTGGCGCTGATCGCGCTCGGGCTGCTCCCGCTCGCCATCCGCCTGGCGGGGATCGGTCAGGTCCGCATCGGCAACCTGCGCCTGATGCTGCCGACCAGCCGACAATGGCTGCGCCTGCTGCTCGCGGCGACCGCCGATCTGGGCACTGCCGCCACCGCTCTGTTCGTGCTTGCCCCGCAGGTGCCCTCCTCCGCCTATCCGGTGTTGTTCGCGGCCTATGCCCTAGCCATGGTCGTGGCGCTGATCACCCACGTTCCCGGCGGCGTCGGCGTCTTTGAAACAGTGATGCTCGCGGTCGTTCCCGGCCATCGCAGCGAGATCCTCGCCGCCTTGCTGGCCTATCGCGTCATCTACTACCTTCTGCCGCTGTTCGCCGCGGCAGTGGTCCTGCTGGTCCACGAAAAGCGCCTGCTGCGCAGCGGCGTCGCCGGAAGTATCACCAATGTCGGGCGATTGGGCGTGCGCGCCCTCGCCCCGCTGGTGCTGGGCAGCCTGACCTTCGCAGGCGGGATCATGCTGCTGCTCTCTGGCGCGACTCCGGCGCTGCGCAGCCGCGTCCAGACGCTGGGCGAACTGGTGCCCATGCCCTTCTCCGAAGCCTCGCACATCGCCGCAAGCCTGGTTGGAACCGTGCTGCTGCTGGTTGCTCAAGGTCTGTGGCGGCGACTGGACGGGGCTTTCATCCTGGCCCGCGCTCTGCTGCTCGCCGGGGCGGTGTTCTCGATCCTCAAGGGCCTCGATTACGAGGAGGCCACGGTCTGCCTGACGATCGCCGGGCTGCTCCAGCTATCGCGCCGCTCGTTCTATCGCCACACCGCGCTGACCCGCGAACCGCTCAGCCCGCAATGGACCGTCGCGGCCTTCGCCGGGTTCGTCGGCTCGATCGGCGTGGGCCTCTTCGCATTTCGCCATGTCGAATATTCCGACGCCCTGTGGTGGCGCTTCGTGGTTCACGATGGCGCGCCCCGCTTCCTGCGGGCAAGCCTTGCGGGCGGCGCGGCGCTGCTGGCCTTTTCGGTGGTGCGGATGTTCCAGCCCGCGCGGCGGGTCGAAACCGGCGATCCCTTTGACGAAGCGCGCTTCGCCCGCTCGCTCGCCCACGCCCGCCACAGCGACGCTTTCCTCGCCCTGTGCGGCGACAAGCAGTTCCTGTTTTCGCCCGAGGGCGACGCCTTCCTGATGTTCGGGGTACGCGGCGCGACCTGGGTGGTACTGGGCGATCCGGTCGGGCCGGAGGAGCGCTGGTCACGGCTGTTCTGGAAATTGCGCGAACGCGGCGATGCTGCCCAGGCCAACCTGCTGTTCTATCAACTGGGCGAGCGCAGCCTGCCCTATGTCATCGACTTGGGGTTCCGCGTATCCAAGTACGGCGAGGAGGCAATCGTTCCGCTGCGCGATTTCTCGCTGGGCGGAAAA
>JAFEEP010000470.1 GCA_018241045.1 Pseudomonadota bacterium
AGCGCGGCGGGATCGCTGACGTCCCAGCCAAGGTAGAGGCCCGAGTTCGAGGCTGCGCCGTCGCTCTTGTGGCAATGAGCGCAATTGGCGTCGAGCCAGCCGCGCGCAACTTCGGTGAGCGGCACCTTGTCGCGATCTTCCCACAGCGGAACGCGGCGGGCGACGACGGGAACCGTGTCGAGCTTGCCCGCCTTGTGGAACGCTTCAAGCCAGTCGGCGGCAAGGTTGCGCGCCTTGGGACCGATCGGTACGACCCCGCCCGCCGAGGCGTGGCATTCCTTGCACTGATTCTTGTTGGGCACGGCGTAGTCGATCGGCTGGCCATCCGATCCCGGCAGGGTCAGCCGTGCCCCCGCCAGCACCAGCCGCGCGTCGGTCTGCTCGGCGTTCCACAGGTAGGGCAGGCCAACCCAACCTTGGGCGCGATGCAGCAGAACCCGCGTCTCGATCAGCTTGCCGCCTATGCGGAAGCTTTTCACCAACGCCGAACCCACCGGCAGGTCGAGCAATCCGTCACCCTGCGCGCGCGCCTGCTGTCCCGGCGGGACATAGACGAAGCGCTGCTTCTCCGCCCCGTCGGACCACAGCGGGGTCTGGACGCGGTATGGCGTGACCCCCGCTACCGGGCGCTGCCCCGCCGCATCGGCGAAGAAGCCGTAGGCGGAAAGCTGCGCCGGGAATCCCTCAGCCGTGATCGCCGTCGCATCGACCGAGGGCGCGCGCTGCGCCCCGCTCGCAACGGACAGCCCGGCGAGCAGGGCCACGACGGCAAGCAGCCTCATCGCGCGATCCGCGCCTCAAGCGCGACGGGGGCACCGACGCTGCCCGGAACCACGATCATCGGGGGCGAGGCGAAGGCCAGCATCGCCGGTCGCGCCTTGTCGGGTCCGGCGCCCTGCCCGGGCAGGTTGAGGTTGAGTACCTTGACGTCGGCGCTGGGCAGCAGAGCCTGCGCCCCGCCGAGGCCATCCCACATCACCGGCGGCAAGGCCCCGCCAAAGGCCTTGGCAAGCTGCGTCCCGCCGGGGAAATCGGGATTGGTCCCGCCCCCGACATAGGTGTTGTAACCAAGGCTGATGTTGCGCGGGTAGGGGTTATAGCGCGGATCGGTGAAGGGCTTGGGATAGGCCACAACCATGATCTGCGTGGTCGCGTGATTGGTCAGCGTGTTGCCCAGCACCGTCACGCCGTCATTGGCCATGACCATGATCCCGGTGCCGCGCGGCACGCTGGCGACAATATTGCCCTTGGGCGCGAAATTGGGGGTGTCGTTGTCGATCACCTGGTTGTCCTCGATCACGGTATTGCCCCCGCCCATCACCGGCAGGTTGGGCAGATCGAACACCAGGATGCCCCCGGTGTTGCGGGTGACGAGGTTGCCGGTGACCAAGGCATTGCGGCTGTTTTCGATCTCTACCCCGGCAACGCTGTTCTCGACATAGTTGTAGCGGACCGTGATGTCCTTCGACTGGCCGACGTAGATACCGGCATCGGATGCGCCCGATACCTTGCAACCATCGATCAGCACGCCAGTGCTGGATACGGGATAGAGACCATAGGCGCCATTCTTCTCGCTCGGTCCGCCGGTCCAGGTCACGCGCAGGCGGTAATAGACCACGTTGTCCGCGCCCTTCGACTTGATCCCGTCGCCCTTCGGATTCTCCACCGCGAAATCGCGCAGGGTGACATCGGCCGAGGTGACCAGCAGCCCCTCGCCCGCGCCCTTCTGCCCGGTGAAGTCGAGCACGGTCTGATCCATCCCCGCACCGCGCAAGGTCACGCCCTAGGAGTCGAGCGAGCGCCCGTCAGTCAGCAGGAAGCGCCCCGCCGCCATCTGCACCACGTCCCCCGGCTGGGCGAGGATCAGCGCCTCCTGCAACCGGGTCTGGGCGTTGTCGCCTGCGGCAACTTCGATCGTCTTTGCGTGGAGCGGAGCAGCCAGCGCGAGGGCGGAGGCAGCGGCGGTCAATGCGGTGATCATCCTCATGGGCAGGATGATGAACGGACGGTGGGTTGAGTCAACAGGAAGAAGAATGGTTGAAACTACTTCTTCTCCGCCGCCATCCCCGTCGCGCAAAGCGCCGCGCTGCTTGCCGTCACCGAAACCGCCTCGGCATCGCCAACCCGGCGCACTGCCGCGACGTAGTCCCACAGGCTGCGCTTCTCGCCCCTCAGTTGCTTGAGCTTCTGCAACTGGCCAAGGCTGAGCCGGTCCGTCATCCGCGTCGCCATGCAGGCCGAATTGGCCTCCGACAGTCCTGCCTCCATCATCGCGCTCTTGACCTGGCCGTAGGCCAGCTTGGAGGGCGAGCAAGCGCCGAGGACGAGCGCGAACATCACTGCAAATCGCGGAAACATCACAACCTCCGTTCGTGCCGAACGTAGATCTAGGTCAATCCGACTTTTGCCAGCCTTAATGCGCCAGCGCCTTGTTGATGTCCTCGACCATCTTCTTGGCGTCGGCGAGGAGCATGGTCGTCTGCGGCATATAGAACACGTCGTTGTCGACCCCGGCATAGCCCACACCGCCCATGCTGCGCTTGACGAAGAACACCTGCTTGGCCTTGTCGACGTCGAACACCGGCATACCGTAGATCGGGCTCGACTTGTCGGTCTTGGCTGCCGGGTTGACCACGTCGTTGGCGCCGATGATGAAGGCAACGTCGGCAGTGGAGAACTCCGAATTGATGTCCTCCAGCTCGAACACCTCGTCATAGGGAACGTTGGCTTCGGCTAGCAGAACGTTCATGTGCCCGGGCATCCGCCCCGCGACCGGGTGGATCGCGTACTTCACCTCAACGCCCTTGGCCTTGAGCAGATCGGCCATTTCGCGCAGCGCGTGCTGGGCCTGCGAAACCGCCATGCCGTAGCCGGGGATGATGATCACCTTCTCCGCCTCGCCCAGCATATAGGCCGCGTCCTCGGCGCTGCCGCGCTTCCACGGACGTTGTTCGCGCGCTTCGCCGCCGCCCGCGCTGGCATCGGCGCCAAAGCCCCCGGCGATCACCGAAAGGAAGCTGCGGTTCATCGCCTTGCACATGATGTAGGAGAGGATCGCACCCGACGAGCCCACCAGCGCCCCGGTGATGATCATCGCGGTGTTGTGCAGCGTAAAGCCCATCGCCGCCGCCGCCCAGCCCGAATACGAGTTGAGCATCGACACCACCACCGGCATATCCGCCCCGCCGATCGGGATGATCAGCAGGAAGCCGATGATGAAGGCCAGCGCCGTAACTGTCGCGATCACCCACAGGCTCTGGTCCTGGGTGAAGTAGCCGACCAGACCGAGGATCGCGACCAGCGTTCCAAGGTTGATGACGTGACGCAACGGCAGCAGGATTGGCGCACCGCTCATCTTGCCGGCGAGCTTGAGGAAGGCGATCACGGAGCCAGAGAAGGTGATCGCGCCGATCGCGATGCCCAGCCCCATTTCGACCCGACTCTGCGGTTCAATCAGATCGCTGACCCCGGCAATCCCGAACGCCTCGGGGTTGAGATAG
>JAFEEP010000471.1 GCA_018241045.1 Pseudomonadota bacterium
AAGCGTGATCGCGGCGCGGCGATCAACCCCGTCGGCGATCCGCTGTTCGATGCGCTGCGCGAACTGCGCCGCGATCTTGCCCGCGAAGCCGGTATCCCGCCCTACGTCATCTTCCACGACGCAACGCTGCGCGAAATGGCGACCACCCGCCCCGCCTCGCTCGCCGAACTGGGCGAGATCGGCGGGGTCGGCGCGCGCAAGCTGGAGGCTTACGGAGATGCCTTCCTTGCGATGATCATGCGGAACTAGGCGAACGGCAGATGCGGCGCGGCGTCCTCGCCGTGGCGGGTCATCCACAGCGAGTAGCCCACCCCGCCCGCGATCAGCGCAGCGGTGACGCCAAGGCTCAACACCGGCGGGAACTTGGCTCCGGCCATCAGGAAGTCGGAGACGAAGATCTTGCTGCCGATGAACACCAGCACCGCCGCCAGCGCATATTTGAGATAGTAGAAGCGGTGGATCATCGCCGCGAGTGCGAAATAGAGCGCACGCAGGCCAAGGATCGCCATGATGTTGCTGGTATAGACCACAAAGGTATCGGTGGTGATCGCGAAGATTGCCGGAACCGAATCGACCGCGAAAACCAGGTCGGCCAGGTTGATCACCACCAGCGCGACGAACAGCGGGGTGACCGCGGTGACCAGCTTGCCGCTCCGCGCATCCGTTTCCTTCACGAAGAAGCGTTCGCCGTGCAGGCCCCTGGTTACCCGCATATGGGTGGAAATCCACTTCACCACCGGGTTCTTCGCCACGTCGGGTTCGTGATCTCCGGCGAAGAACATTCGGATTCCGGTGAAGACCAGGAAGGCGGCAAAGATGTAGAGTACCCAATAGGCCTGCTCGACAAGGGCGGCGCCCGCCGCGATCATCGCCCCGCGCAACACGATCACCGCCAGGATGCCCCACAGCAGCGCGCGGTACTGGTATTTCGCGGGGATCGCGAAGACCCCGAAGATCAGGCTGATGACGAAGACATTGTCGATCGACAGCGCCTTTTCGATGAAGAACCCGGTGTAGTACTTCATCCCCATGTCCGCGCCCTTTTCGGCCCAGACCCAGGCGCCGAAGGCCAGCGCGATGGCGATGTAGAAGGCGGTCAGGCGCAGCGATTCGCCGATTCCCATCGCGCGGTCCTCCTTGTGGAGGACGCCAAGGTCGAAGGCAGTGAGCGCGAGGACGAGACCGGCGAAGGCCAGCCAGAACCACAGCGGCGTGCCGAGTAGGTCGGCGGTGAGAAAATCCATGATCGTTTCCTGAATCCCGGAAATGCAAAATGGCCGACGCCTCCACAGGGGAAGCGCCGGTCTTCAGGCTAGACGGTGTAAGGTCAGGCTCGCTGTTGACGCGGATGCCCGGCAAGGCGGGCCAGACGATCCTTGAGCGCCAGTTTCAATTTCTTGAGGCGGGCGATCTCGAACGGATCGGCAAAGCGGCTGCCTTGCAGGCGCCGCAACGCATCATCGAGCTTCTGGTGACGTTCCATCAGGCGGAACACACGGTCGGACATGAGTCATTCTCCCTATCGCACAAAGCATGAGTACGATCGGATGTGCCGAGCCTGGTGCGGATGCTTGGGAGGGGGATCAACGTCCGGACCAAGGCATCGGCAACATCCGATGCGGTCCGACATCACGCAGCGCGATCCTCGGAAGGGGGTGAGGATCAATGCGCCGCGCCAGAGGGGCCCGGTCCCGCCCCACCAATATGGCGGTAGCTCGTGCCGGTTTCAACCCCCTTGACGACCAATCGTGATCTGATATTAATGTGATATCAGTTTTAAGGGGAATACCGATGCCCGCAACGCATACGCCGATCAACGCGAGCGCCGAACGCCGCGCCTGGAGCACCAGCGGCTACCTGATCTTCGTCGCCTTCCTGGTCCTGCTTGCCCTGACGGTCTGGCGGATCGTCTCTTTCGCCGGGAGCGAGCCTGCCGACAGCGAGATATTCGGCTTCGTCGTCTCCAATGCGCTCAGCGTGCTGGCGCTGATCATCCTGGCAAGTGGGTTCTACATGATCCAGCCCAACCAGGCCGCCGCGATCACCCTGTTCGGTTCCTATCGCGGAACCGACCGCAACACCGGGCTGCGCTGGGTCTGGCCGTGGATGGGCAAGACCAAGATTTCGGTCCGGGCGAACAACCTGGTGTCTGACAAGATCAAGGTCAACGACCTGCGCGGCAACCCGATCGAGATGGCGGCCCAAGTGGTGTGGCGCGTGGTCGACACCGCCCAGGCGCTCTACGACGTCGCCGAGTACAAGGCCTTCGTCATGGTCCAGATCGAGGCGGCGGTGCGCACCATCGGCTCGCGCTATCCCTATGACGACTTCACCCATTCCGAAGTCACCCTTCGCGGCAACCATGACGAAGTGGGGGTCGAACTGCGCAAGGAACTGATCGCGCGGTTGCAGATGGCCGGGATCACCGTCGACGAATGTGGCTTCACGCACCTGGCCTATGCCCAGGAAATCGCCGGGGCGATGCTGCGACGCCAGCAGGCCGAAGCCGTGGTCGCGGCGCGCAAGACCCTGGTCGAAGGCGCGGTCGGCATGGTTGAAATGGCGCTGGGGATGCTTTCCGAAAAGGACGTCGTCCACCTTGATGACGAACGCAAGGCGGCGATGGTCAGCAACCTGATGGTGGTGCTGTGCGGCGAGCGCGACACCCAGCCCGTGGTCAACGCCGGCACGCTCTACCAATAGGAGGGCATGGTGGCTCCGCCCGTCCGCAAGGCCTTCCCGCTCCGGCTCGATCCCGCGCTCTATGCGGCGCTGGAACGGTCGGCGGCGGGCGACCTGCGGTCGGTCAACACCCAGATCGAGATGCTGCTGCGCGAGGCGCTGACCAGGCGCGGCGCCAAGATCGCCCCGCCCGAACCGATACGCCGCGGCCGTCCGCCCAGGGAGAATCGCGATGACCGAACCGAATGACGACGATGCATGGTTCGCCCCCAAGAGCTTCGGCTATGGCGCGGGCCTGCCGATCCGCTGGCAGGGCTGGGCCTTCCTGCTCGGCCATGTCGGCGTGATCATGCTGGGCGCGCTGCTGCTTCATCGCAACCAGACCGCAACGATCGCCTGGGTGACGCTCATCGCGCTGCTGCCGATGCCACTCTATGCGGCCAAGACCCGTGGCGGCTGGCATTGGCGCTGGGGCAGCCGCGACTGATCGCACGGTCTGTCCCGGCAGGGGACAGCCGTGATCGGTTTACCAATTGGCCAGCCCGCGATGGTATGGCCGCGCCATGACCACGCCCTATCGCCTCGCCATCACCACGCTGGCGCTCGCC
>JAFEEP010000472.1 GCA_018241045.1 Pseudomonadota bacterium
CATCGCCCGAAGAGGCTTCGCTGGCGACGGCGGGTGCAGCCGGGGCGTCCTTGCGCTCGGGCGCGGCGGTGGGGGCAGGGGCGGTGGCGGACGAGCCATCCTCGATCGTGGCGATCACCGCGCCGACGGCGACGTTGTCGCCGACCTGGGCAATGTACTGGCCCATCGTTCCGGCGACCGGGGCGGGCACTTCGATCGCGACCTTGTCGGTCTCGAGGCTGGCGATCGGCTCATCCAGCGCGACGGCCTCGCCCGGCTTCTTGAGCCATTCGCCGATGGTCGCTTCGGCAACAGATTCGCCCAGGATGGGGACTTTGACTTCAGTGGACATCGTGTTGCTTCCTCAAGCCTTCTTGCGGCGACGAATTTCTTCGCGGACGGAGGTGCCCAGCGCGTGGCCGATCAGTGCACCCTGTTCGCTGGCGTGGCGGCTGGCAAGACCCGTCGCCGGCGAGGCGCTGGCGTTGCGCCCGGCATAGCGGGGGCGGGTGACCTTGCGTTTGGCGGCGATCAGCGCTTCCTCGACGAAGGGCTCAACGAAGAACCACGAACCGTTGTTCTTGGGTTCCTCCTGGCACCAGACCACGTCTTCCAGATTCGGCATTCGCGCCAGGCGCTCCGCCAACGGTTCGCCCGGGAAGGGATAGATCTGTTCGATGCGGATGATCTGGGTGTCAGTGATCCCGGCGGCGTCGCGCGCCTCCATCAGGTCATAGGCGACCTTGCCCGAACAGAGCACGACCCGGCGGGTGTCCTTGTCTGCGGCGCCGTTGCGGTCGGAGAGGATGCGCTTGAAATGCGCCTGGCCGATGAACTCGCTCGCCTCGCTCTTGGCCATCGGATGCCGCAGCAGCGACTTGGGGGTCATGATCACCAGCGGCTTGCGGAACGGACGGTGCATCTGTCGACGCAGCACGTGGAAGTAATTGGCCGGGCTGGTGATGTTGCACACCTGCATATTGTCCTGCGCGCAGAGCTGGAGATAGCGTTCAAGCCGCGCCGAGGAGTGTTCCGGCCCCTGGCCCTCGTAGCCGTGGGGCAGCAGCAGGACGAGGCCGTTGGCCCGCAGCCACTTCGATTCCGAACTGGCGATATACTGGTCGATCACGATCTGCGCGCCGTTGGCGAAATCGCCGAACTGCGCTTCCCACAGCACCAGCGATTTGGGATCGGCGCTGGCATAGCCGTATTCGAAGCCGAGCACGCCGTATTCGGACAGCGGGCTGTCATGCACCTCGAAATGGCCGTGGGGCACGGTGGTCAGCGGCACGTACTTGTGTTCGTCGAGCTGATCGACCCACACGGCGTGGCGCTGACTGAAAGTGCCGCGGCCCGAATCCTGGCCCGACAGGCGCACGCTGAACCCTTCGGACAGCAGGCTGCCGAAGGCGAGCGCCTCGGCGGTCGCCCAGTCGAACCCCTGGCCGGTCGCGAACATTTCGCGCTTGGCATCGAGCACGCGGGTCAGGGTCTTGTGGACGGTGAGCCCTTCGGGGACGGTGGTCAGCGTCCGGCCCAGGCTGTCGAACAGCTTCTGCTCGATCCCGGTCTGGATGTTGCGCCGCGCGGTTTCGGGATCGGCCGGGGCGTGGAGCCCGGTCCAGCGCCCGGCGAACCAGTCGGCGTGGTTGGACTTGTAGCTCTTGGATGCCTCGAACTCGCCCTCCAGCACCTGGGTGAAGCGCATCTCGACTTCGGCGCCATAGTCCTTGTCGATCACGCCCTCGCCAACCAGGCGGTCGGCATAGAGCTTGCTCACCGCCGGATGCTGGCGGATCTGCTGGTACATCAGCGGCTGGGTGAAACCCGGCTCGTCGCCCTCGTTGTGGCCGAAGCGGCGATAGCACCACATATCGACGATCACGTCGCGGCCGAAGGTCTGGCGATAGTCGATCGCCAGCTTGCAGGCGAAGGTCACCGCTTCGGGATCGTCGCCGTTGACGTGGAGGATCGGCGCCTGGACGCCCTTGGCGACGTCCGAGGGGTAGGGCGAGCCGCGCGAGAACTGCGGGCTGGTGGTGAAGCCGATCTGGTTGTTGATGACGAAGTGGATGCACCCGCCGGTGTTGTAGCCCTTGACGCCCGAGAAGCCGAAGCATTCCCAGACGATGCCCTGCCCGGCAAAGGCCGCGTCGCCGTGGATCAGGACGGGCAGCACCTGCTTGTGCTTGCCCTTGCCGATATCGTCGCGGAAGGCCTGGTTGGCGCGGGTCTTGCCCAGCACGACGGGATCGACCGTTTCGAGGTGGCTGGGGTTGGGCACCAGGCTCATGTGAACCTTGATCCCGTCGAACTCGCGGTCGGCGCTGGTGCCAAGGTGGTACTTGACGTCGCCCGACCCGCCAACGTCCTCGGGATTGGCGGTGCCGCCCGAGAATTCGTGGAAGATCACGCGATAGGGCTTGGCCAGCACATTGGCGAGGACGTTGAGGCGGCCGCGATGGGCCATTCCATAGACGATCTCGCGCACGCCGAGCTGACCGCCGTACTTGATCACCGCTTCGAGCGCGGGGATCATCGACTCCCCGCCGTCGAGCCCGAAACGCTTGGTCCCGACGTACTTCTTGCCGAGGAATCGCTCGTATTGCTCGCCGCGGATCACCGCGCCAAGGATCGCCTTCTTGCCCTCTGCGGTGAAGTCAATCGACTTGTCGCCGCCCTCGATCCGGTCCTGGATGAAGCGGCGCTCCTCCACATCGGCGATGTGCATATATTCATAACCGACCTTGCCGCAATAATTGCGCTTCAGCACGTCGACAAGCTCGCGCACGGTGGTCCACTGCAGGCCCAGCGTGCCGCCAACATAGACCTTGCGATCCAACGCGGCGCCGGAAAAGCCGTGATATTCGGGGGTGAGGTCGGCGGGCAGATTCTGATGCGACAGGCCCAGCGGATCAAGATCGGCGCCAAGGTGGCCGCGCACGCGATAGGTGCGGACCAGCATCATCGCCCGGATCGAATCCGCCGCGGCATCCTCGATCGCGCGGCCGTCGGGGGCTGGGCCGCCCTTGGTCGCGGCCTTGATCGCCACCTGCATCTGGGTCGGGTCGAGCGCCGCCGTCAGGTCGTCGCTGGCGGTGCGCCAGTCGGAACGGCCCCAACTTGGACCCGGCTGGGGATCTTCGGGGAGGAAATCGTGTGCTTCGTTACCCATGATGCCTGTCCTGGGGAGGAAGAAGTGCGCGCGGCTTGAACAGGGCCCGCGCGCAAACCCTTGGGGTGGTTAGCCCTTGAGCACTTCGGCCAGCGTTTCGCCGAGCAGGCTGGGCGAGGGGCTGACGCGGATCCCGGCTGCTTCCATCGCCGCGATCTTGTCCTCGGCGCCGCCCTGTCCGCCCGAAACGATCGCACCTGCGTGGCCCATGCGGCGGCCCGGAGGGGCGGTGCGCCCGGCGATGAAGCCGACCATCGGCTTCTTGCGCCCGCGCTTGGCTTCATCCTTGAGGAATTGCGCGGCTTCTTCTTCCGCGCTGCCGCCGATTTCGCCGATCATGATGATCGACTTGGTGGCATCGTCCGCCAGGAACAGCTCGAGCACGTCGATGAAGTTGGTGCCGTTGACCGGATCGCCGCCGATCCCGACCGCGGTGGTCTGGCCAAGGCCGGCATTGGTGGTCTGGAACACGGCTTCATAGGTAAGCGTGCCCGACCGCGAGACAACCCCGACGCTGCCCTTGGAGAAGATGTTGCCGGGCATGATCCCGATCTTGCATTCGCCGGGGGTGAGGACGCCGGGGCAGTTCGGGCCGATCAGGCGGCTCTTGCTGCCCGACAGCGCACGCTTGACGCGGACCATGTCGAGCACCGGAATGCCTTCGGTGATGCAGACGATCAGCTCGACCTCGGCGTCGATCGCCTCGAGGATCGCGTCGGCCGCACCCGGAGGCGGAACGTAGATGCACGAAGCGGTCGCCCCGGTCGCTGCCTTGGCCTCGGCCACGGTGTCGAACTGGGGCAGGCCGATGTGGGTGATCCCGCCCTTGCCGGGGGTCACGCCCGCGACCATCTGCGTGCCATAGGCCAGCGCTTGTTCGGTGTGGAAGCTGCCGGTGGCGCCGGTCATCCCCTGGGTGATGACCTTGGTGTTCTTGTTGACGAGGATGCTCACTTCAATCTCCCTTGCGTCATCCCCGCATATGCCGGGATCGCTGGCCGGTGCGCTGCCCCCCCTTGGGTCAGCTCCACCGGGGCAATGGTGCTACCTGAGGCTCGGCTCGATCGCCTTGCAGGCCACCAGCAGTTCCTTGACCGCGTCGACGCTGGCCTGGAAGTTCTTCTTCGCTTCGGCGTCGAGGGCGATCTCGATCACTTCCTCGGCACCGTTGGCGCCGATCACGGTGGGGACGCCGACGTAAAGCCCGTCGAGACCGTACTTGCCGTCAACATAGACCGCGCAGGGCAGGATGCGCTTCTGGTCGCCCAGATAGGCTTCGGCCATGGCGATCGCGCTGGTGGCGGGGGCGTAATAG
>JAFEEP010000473.1 GCA_018241045.1 Pseudomonadota bacterium
ACCCTCCACGCGAACCAGAAATTGCACGCCCCATCAATATCACCTAACCCCTCGCCATGACACAACCCGCCCGCATCTGGACTGCCGCACTGCTCGTCATCGGCGATGAAATCCTCTCGGGCCGGACTCAGGACAAGAACGTCACCCAGGTCGCGACCTGGCTCAACGTCCAGGGCATCCGCCTGGCTGAAGTGCGGGTGGTGGGCGATACAGAGGCGGCGATCGTCGAGGCGGTCAACGCGCTGCGCGCGCGCAACGATTACCTGTTCACCACCGGCGGGATTGGCCCGACCCATGATGATATCACCGTCGACGCCGTGGCGGCGGCGCTGGGCGTCGGGGTGGAGATCCATCCCCAAGCCCGCGCGATACTCGAACGCTATTACGAGAGCCGCGGCGGGCTGACCGAGGCGCGGCTGCGCATGGCGCGTGTCCCCGCAGGGGCCGAACTGATCCCCAACCGGATGTCCGGCGCGCCGGGCATCCGCGTGGGCAACGTCTTCCTGATGGCCGGGGTACCCTCGATCACCGCCGGGATGCTCGACGCACTGACCGGGACGCTCGAAGGCGGGCAACCGGTGCTGAGCGAGACGATCGGCTGCTGGGTCGCTGAAAGCGAGATCGCCGAACTGTTGCGCGAGACCGAAACGGCGCACGCGGGCAGCGCGATCGGATCATACCCGTTCTTCCGCGAGGGGCGCACCGGGGCCAATTTCGTTATCCGCGCAACCGATCCGGCGCTGCTCGAAGCCTGCGCCCAGGCGCTCGCCACCGGGCTGCGCGCCATGGGGCGCGAGGCCGTGCCCGGTGGGATCTAGGGCGCCGCTGATGACGCTCATCGCCAGCGCCGGGCTGGTTACCGCCTGCGCCGCCCAGCACGAGGACATCGCCGCGCTCGAACGCACGCTCGGTTCGACCCCCAGCGCGACCCGCGCGCTCGAGGCATGGTGCGCCGCGCGCGGATTTGCCGAGCAGCCGGTAGTCATAGCCCGCCGCATCGCGGGAGACGCGCCACGCGAACCTTCCGACCTGCGTGCCCGTCTCGGCATCGGCGCCGATGCGCCGCTCGGCTATCGTCATGTCGAGCTGGCCTGCGGATCCCGGGTGCTATCGGTGGCGCACAACTGGTATCGCCGCGACCTGCTCGATCCGGCGATGAACCAGGCGCTCGACGGCAGCGACGCGCCCTTCGGCAAGGTCGTCGGCCCACTCCGCTTCAGCCGCGAGACGCTCGACAGTCGCCACGGCGGCGAACCGGGCTGCCCGGCAGGGACGGTGCTGTCGCAGATCGCGCTGCTGCGCCTGCCGGGCGGGCAGCCGCTGGCCCTGGTGACCGAGTGCTACACCCGCGCCGCGATCGAACGGTAGCCCAGGAAAAAGGGCCGGAGGTTTCCCCCCGGCCCTTTTCATAACTGCCTGATCGGGCGATCAGCCGCCGTGAACTTCGGCGACGTCGATCTTGAGGCCCGGACCCATCGACGAGGACAGGCCGACCTTGCGCAGGTACTTGCCCTTGGCCCCGGCGGGCTTGGCCTTGACGATCGCATCGACGAAGGCGTCGAAGTTGGCCTTGAGCGCCTCGTTCGAGAACGACAGCTTGCCGATCCCGCCGTGGATGATCCCGGCCTTTTCAACGCGGAATTCGATCTGGCCGCCCTTGGCAGCCTTGACCGCTTCGGCGACGTTGGGGGTGACGGTGCCCAGCTTGGGGTTCGGCATCAGGCCCTTGGGACCCAGCACCTTGCCCAGGCGGCCGACCAGACCCATCATGTCGGGCGTGGCGATAACGCGGCCATAGTCGAGGTTACCGGCCTGCATGTCTTCGAGCAGGTCTTCGGCGCCAACCTTGTCGGCCCCGGCAGCCAGCGCCTTTTCGGCGTTGTCGCCGCGGGCGAAGACCGCAACCTTGACGTCCTTGCCGGTGCCCGAGGGCAGCACGACCATGCCGCGGACCATCTGGTCGGCGTGGCGCGGATCGACACCCAGGTTCAGCGAAACCTCGAGGCTTTCGTCGAACTTGGTGGTCTTGAGGTCCTTGAGAAGCTGGATCGCATCGGCAACGCCGTGCAGCTTCTGGTTGTCGCCCAGCTTTTCAGCGAGGGCCTTCTGCTTCTTGGTCTGCTTCGTCATGTCCTTAGCCCTCCACAACCTGCAGGCCCATCGAACGGGCGGAGCCTTCGATGATCTTGGTCGCCTGGTCGATGTCGTTCGCGTTCAGGTCCTTGAACTTGGCCTGGGCGATTTCGGCAAGCTGCGAGCGCTTGATCGTTCCGGCCGAAACCTTGCCCGGCTCCTTCGAGCCCGACTTGAGGTTGGCGGCCTTCTTGATCAGGAAGCTGGCCGGGGGCGTCTTGGTGACGAAAGTGAAGCTGCGATCGGCATAGACGGTGATGATCGTCGGGATCGGCATGCCGTTTTCGAGTTCCTGCGTGGCGGCGTTGAACGCCTTGCAGAACTCCATGATGTTGACGCCGCGCTGACCCAGCGCAGGGCCGATCGGCGGAGACGGCGTTGCCTTGCCTGCAGGAACCTGCAGCTTGATATAGCCTTCAATCTTCTTGGCCACGATGGGCCTCCTTTCTTCCTGTCGGGCCGCCGCAGCGAACCCTCAGAGTGAGCGGTCAGACGAGGGGCGCGAACCCCTCTCCCGCGCGGAATCACCCGGCCAAGGCCAGACGAAGGCGCGCGCATAGGCGAGGCGGGGCCAAATGGGAAGCGAAAAGTGGCGATTCCGGGCGGTTTCAGGTCGGGCTTGCAGCGGGTGCGGTGCGCGGCCGCCAGATGTCGCGCACCCATTTGCGCGCTGGCAATTCAAAACGGCGATAGGTCAGGTCGGCGGCGGCGAGCGTGCAGGCGGCAAAGCCGATATGCGCCGCCACGATCGCCATGTCCCCGCCGCGCACCCCGCCAGTGCTGAAGGCAACGAAATCGATCATCGGTATGTGCAGCAGGTAGATCGCATAGGAACGATCTCCTAGCCAGGTCAGCGGCTTGGCCGACAGCAGCGGGAGCCGCAGCCCGAGCAGAAGCAGGGCGGGCCAGGCGAGCAGGGTGAGCGGGAGGACCGGACCAGCCCGCGCAGCGGTGCTGAGCCAGAGCCCGGCGGCGAGCGCGGCGGCCAGCGCAAGGGTCGGCGCCCGGGCATGATGCGCCCGGCCTCGCCACAACAACTGGCCGATGAAGAAGCCGAATAGTCCGCGAGCGATGACGCTCGCCGTGGCAAGCTGCGGCGAAGCGCCAAACGTCAGTATTCCGGCGAAACCCAGGCCGATGGCGGCGAGCGTGACTCCGCGCAGCACCCGCCATCCCCCCGCCGCCGCAAATGCAAAGACCGTGTAGCACAGCATTTCGACCGAAAGCGACCAGGTTGGCCCGTCGAAGGTATGCCCGACCGGCGCGACGAGCGCCTGCGCCATGAGCAGGTGCGCCGCGAAGGCGAAGGACGAATTGGCCGAATCGGCGCGAAACAGCCCGGCGCAAGCCAGCAGCATGATGAGGTGCAGGGGATAGAGCCGCGCGATCCGCGCGATCCAGAACGCGCCCTGTCCCCTTGTCGTCTCGAGATCGGTTCCGCGCAGGTAGACATGAGCGAAGACATAGCCCGACAACACGAAGAACAGGTCGACCGCGGTCCATCCCAAGGTGCGCAGCCAGGCGCCGATCGCCCCGCCCCAGCCCGGCGCGAACGTCTCCGGCGCGAAAAGATATTGCGCGTGGTACCCGAACGCCACCACGCAGGCTGCGATCCCGCGCAGGGCGTCGAGCCCGGCAAGGCGCTGGTCATCGGCAGGACGCGCAGTAAGCTCCCCGGTCATGTCGGGGATGTTAGCATCAGCACGTTAGGATGGGGTAAACCGCCCGAAGGCAGCTTAGGCCGGACTGGCCCAGCGAACGGTGGAATGGCGGGCGAATTGCCTTTGAACCGCACGCTGCATCGGCAATTCGAAGTGACGATATACAAGGTCGGCCAGCGCGAGATTGGCCGCGACCAGGAGAATCTGCGCAGCGAGGATCGAAATACGATCCTCAGCCAATCCCCCGGTCGAATAGGCAATGAAGAAAACGAGCGGCATATTGATCAGATAGATCGCGTAGCTGCGATCGCCCAACCACACCAATGCTGGGCTTGCGCATAAACTCGACCGCAAGGCGACCATGATCAGCGCAGGCCATGCTCCAAGGCTCAGCAACAATATCATGCCGCGCCCCGCATCACCCGCGAACCAAGCCGCTGTCACCAGGCCCGCTGACAATGCCGCGAAGGCAACCGTAGGCACCATGATAAGAAAGCCCCTTATCAACCACAGCATTTGTCCAGCGAAGAAGCCAAGCGCGCCACGCGATACGTCGCCAAGCACGGTATGTTCGACAAGGTTTCCAGCCAGAACAACCCCCGCCGCACCGCACGCGACACCGATGATCGCGGCAAGGCGGACCGCGGTCATTCCCTGTCGAGCGGCCGCTGCGAAAACGGCATAGCAGGCGAACTCGACCGAAATCGACCAACTCGGTCCATCAAAACTGTCAATCGCAACAAAGCCTTGCACCATGAAGACATTGGCGACGAAAGCAGACAACTTATTGTTTGGCTCTTGCCAGAAAAGCGAGGCGGTGATCACAAGCATAAGGATGTGCAGCGGATAGAGGCGAGCTATTCGCGAGACCCAGAACGCCCTGAGCGCGCCTGGTAGTTTCATGGCTTGCGGCTGCGAAAGATTGACGTGAGCGAAAACGAAACCGGAAAGCACGAAGAACAGATCGACCGCCGTCCATCCAAAACGATCCATCCAAATCCCGGCAATTCCGCCCCAAGCCGGCGTGAATGCGCCTGGCGGATAGAAATTGTGGATATGAAACCCGAAGGCGACGACGCAGGCCGCGATTCCACGCAAACCGTCAAGGCCAGCCAAGCGTTGCCCACCTGAGGAATGTGCGGAAGTGTCCCCGGTCATATCCCTGAGTGTTGGCGCCAGCACGTTAGGATAGGGTAAACCTCCCAGCCGCAATGCGCGATTTCTCCCCGTAGCGCCATGCTGAACTCGTTTCAGCATCCATCACGCCCGACGCCCCGACAGCGAGTATCGGACACATTGGCACATCCGGCACGTCGCGCCAAATGTCAGAAATCAGGGCTTGATGGATGCTAAACCAAGTTCAGGATGACGGCCTGCGAGGGCCGTCATTTCACCAGTTCGACGTGTTCGAAATCCAGTTCGACCGGGGTGGCGCGGCCGAAGATCGAGACCGAGACCTTGACCCGGTTCTTGTCGAAATCGAGTTCCTCGACGATGCCGGTGAACGAGTTGAACGGCCCGTCGAGCACCTTGACCGAATCGCCGATCTCGTAATCGACGCTGATGTGCTTCTTGGGTTCGGCAGCCGCGGCATCCCGAGCGCCGAAATAGCGTGCCGCCTCACGGTCAGAGATCGGCTGGGGCTTGCCGTTGGGGCCCAGGAAGCCAGTGACCTTGGCGGTGTTCTTGACGAGGTGATAGACGTCGTCATTCATCGCCAGCTTGGCCAGGACATAGCCCGGCATTGTCTTGCGTTCGACCTGGACCTTCTTGCCGCGCTTGACCTCGGTCACCGTCTCGTGCGGAACCTCGACCGCCTCGACCAGGGCTTCGAGCCCCATGCGCTCGGCTTCCGAAAGGATCGATTCGCGAACCTTGTTCTCGAAGCCGGAATAGGCGTGGATGATGTACCAGCGGGCCATGTCGTTACCTTGCTAAATCCGTTTCTCAGGCCAGCGAGAGCAGCCAGTGAACCGCCTGGCCGAACACCGTGTCGATGCCGAGGAAGAACAGCGCGAGCAGCACCATCAGTATCCCGACGAAGATCGCGGTGGACACGGTTTCCTGGCGGGTCGGCCAGACGACCTTGCGGGCTTCCGCCTGGACCTGGCGCATGAATTCGCCGGGAGAGATCTTGGCCATGGCTGGACTAGCCTTTGCTGCCTGAACGGTTGAAACCAAAACGCCCGCCGCCATCCGGATACAGCGCCGCTCCCGGCGGCTGGCTGGCAGCGCGTCCGGGGAAGATCTGTGTTCCCGATGTCGGAAGACACCGCCGCACTTAGCTACCGGGTTTGCGTTTTGCAAGTCGTGCCAGCAGCGTGTGGCGGTCTGCCTCGATCACCTTGGCGCGCAGGGGCAGCTTGTCGGGGCGGTTGCGCCCGACATACCAGAACCAGTCGGCGTGCTTGGCGGGATCATAACTCAACAGGTTAATCGTCGCCCCGCTGCGGTGGTAGAGCCGGTGATAGGGGTCGCGGAAATAGGGACCGCCCTCGTTGATCGTCAGCATATGGACCATCGGCAGGGCGAAGTTGCAATTGACCAGCGCGTCCCGCCGAACCAGCGCATAACCGCAGATGTGCTCTTGCGGATTGTATTGCCACTGGTTCTTTTCAGTGATGACGATCGTGGCCAGCTTGGCCCCCACCGGCAGACGGTCGGTCGTCTGGAGAGGGTGCGCGGTCTCGCGGGAATCGCGCTTCCAGTTGTCGGTGGTCAGCGCCAGCCGCCCGAGGAACAGCATGGCGGCGGCGAGCATGACCCAGCGCGGCGCGCGCCAGCACAGCGCCATGCAGCCGACCATCAACCCGGTAGAGATCATCCGCGCATCGACCAGATCGCCCGCGAAGATATGGCGCGGCAGGGCAAAGGAACTGAGCAGCAGGATCAGCGTACCCCACCCCAGCCGCGGATCGATTCGCCTGAGCCAGGCCGAGACGCCGAGCCCGCCCAGCACCGCGATCAGGCTGGCATAGTCGAGCCACT